>SBBH01000019.1 GCA_005239795.1 Planctomycetales bacterium | reverse complement strand
GCGCTAGGGGGAGGGATCCGCACGGGCGTCCTCTGGGGAGCAGCGCTCCTGGCGAAACATACGGCGTGGCTTCTCGGAGCGGTTTTTCCGATCTTTTTTTTCGTGCGTTTCCTGAGCTGTTCCCGTCGGGAACGTCCGGGTTGGTGCCGGTGTTTGTCCTTTGCGGCCGTCCTGGCCGTCGCCGTCTGGGGGACGATCTGGGCGGGATACGGTTTTTCCTACGCCACCTGGGGGCCCCATGGGGAGTTCTGGCATGCTGCCTGGAAGCCTCCGGAAGCACCCCTCCGATTCCTCTGGGAACGACATCTTCTGCCCCAGCCTTATCTAGAAGGGATGCACCAGACGCGGATCACGATGGGACGCCGTTCGTTTCTGGACGGTGCGCACTCTCCTGTCGTGACGGTTTGGCGCGGCGATCCCCCGGCGCCGGTGGAGCGCTTGACGGGGTGGCCGCATTATTTCGTGATGACGTTCCTCTATAAGACGCCCGTGGCTGGGCTCCTCCTCTTTGTGCTTGCGGCAGCCGTCTCATTTTCCAGGCGACTCAGGCTCGGGGTCCTTTGGCAAGAAGCGCTCCTCTGGATACTTTCCGTTGTCTTATTCGCGGCGGTCAGCGCCAGCGGGATGAACATCGGACACCGGCATGTCCTGCCAATCCTCCCGGCTGGGATCATTCTCATTGCGCGGATCGTTCCTGCGATCTCCAGGTTTTCCGTCCGCCTGCGTAGGCCCGTGTGGACAGGTTTGGCAGCTCTCCTGGTGTGGTATGCGGCGAGCGCTTTGAAAATTCATCCGCATCATCTGGCTTATTTCAACGAGATCGCGGGTGGTCCCGAAAACGGCCCCTGGCATCTGACCGAGTCCAACATTGACTGGGGGCAGGATCTGAAGCTGTTGGCACAGGAACTCCGACGGCGGGGGATTCCCGAGATCCATCTGTCTTATCTGGGAACCGCGGATCCCGCCTATTACGGCATCTGCTATCAGGTGCTTCCCGGGTACACACTGAATTTTTCTCCCCCGTCGGCCGCGCGCCGGTCCGTCCGGATCGAGTCGGGGGACTATGTAGCCGTCAGTGTCACAAACCTCATGGAAACCTATGAAGACTGGCCGGAATTGATGGGCGTGATCCGGACCTGGGAACCGCTTGTGCGGATCGGTTATTCCATCTATCTCTACCGCGCGCCTCAGGATCTCGTCGTGCCTCCTCCGCGCAGGAATTGACTGTCAGGAGGTCATTCGACATTCTACTCGACCGAAACCAGGCGGTCGTGGCGCACGCGCGGGGAGTCGGTCGCCACCCAGAAGATCGCCGGATCTTCGGCATTGGCTGGGATCCCACGGTGGCGGACCTTTTGGTAGCGGGCCCGGAAGGCCGGGTCCGAAGCCAGATCCTGGCGCCCCCAGGAGACCCGTTCGTCCGCGATGACGTCGGGTCGGTAGGTCGCGATCGACCAAGGGAGGTCGTACTTGTTGTGTCCCGGGACGGAGCGCATGCCGTTCCAGGAAACCGCGCCGCTCGTATCGGGAGGGAGCCGGGCGATGCGGGGATCCGTCTTCCCCAGGAAGTCGGCCGCGCGGCGCCCCGAGTAGCAGGGGATCGTTCCCGCCCAGAAGCACGCGACGACCGCGTCCGGCTCCGTGGCGTGGCGAATCGCGCGCGCGCGCCAGACGTTCACCTGATTGTCCCACCGTTGGTAGATGTGGTTTATGAGAAAGAAATTCAGGCTTCCTGTGTGGAGGCTTGAGAACGCCAGCGCCGTTCCCCCGAGGGCAAATCCCCGCCTGGTGGGGAAGCGCGCAGGCGTCCTCCGGCGCGGGAGGCGCCGCGCGAGGGAAGTGAGGCTGGCGGCGATGAGGACTGCCAGCAGGGGGAAGACGGGGCAGGTGAAACGCCAGAGCGGCCAGGGATCCCCTCCGACCCAGACCTGGTAGAGGTGCATGGTGAGGATCGGCGCCAGGAGGATCCTCACTCCCGGAGAACACCCCGCGAGGATCCCGCCGAAGACTGCCAAAGCGGGGACGGCGAGCGTTTTCCAGTAGGGAAGGGAATAAGCCAGACCGTTCGCCAACCGCAGGGCAAGGTCGAATCCCTCGACCTTGAGAACGTAGGTGTTCGGAAGCCATGCGCCATAGGTCGCATGCCGCCAGACGAGGTGCGCCGCGACCGGGAGGGCAAAAAGAAGGGCTTCGGCGAAGGCGAGGCGGATGGCGCGAGATTCCCACACTCTCCACGCGCGCAGGGCGAGGAAAAGAGCGCCCACCAGGAGAAGATCCGGGCGTGTAAGGACCCCCGCCGCCGAGGCCAACGGGTAGACCCAGAGGACGCGAGGGTGCGCGGGGCGCGGGAGGATGTTGCCGGCGGCCAAAAGGACACAAAGCGCCGCTAATCCCGTTTCCATGCCTGTGAGCGACCAATAGAGGAGCGGGTAATAGGAGACGGCGAGGACCGCCGAGAGGCGCGCGGTGAAGAGGTCCCCTGTCAGGCGTAGGGCCAGGCGGCGCGTCGCCCAGCCGATCGCGAGCATGAAAAGGATTCCCACCGCCTGGACCAGATGGCAGGCGACCGCGGAGTCCGGGGCGAGAGCACGCAGGAGCGCCATCGCCAGGACCCAGAGGAAATTGGTGTACCCTTCGACCCATTCGCCGGGGTTCCAGACGAGCCCCTCCCCCTGCACGAGGTTTTCGGCGTAGCGCATCCCGATCATCGCGTCGTCGAAAAGGCACGCTGTGCGCTGGATCTCGCCCGGCCAGACGGCCACGCGGCTGCGATGGATGAAGAGGGCGCACCAGGCGATGAGGATGAGTCCCGCGGCGATCTCGAAACGCCAGCGGCGCATCAAGAGGAAGCCGGGATGGGAGTTTGAGGGTCCAGGACGGCGGGCTCGGCCAAGACCGGCCGGTCCAAGAGCGCTGGATGCGACCAGAGGATCCGCCACGCCATCCTCACGTAGCGAAAATTGTCGACGAAGAGGTTCTTCGAGACGCCCGCCTTGCGCTTGGTCCAGCGGCTGGGGACCTCGGCGACAGGGAGCTTCATGCGGACGGGCAGGAGCGTCCCCTCGCAGGCGAACTCGTGCCGGACCCCCGAGAAGGGGAGCCGCTGGGCG
>SBBH01000123.1 GCA_005239795.1 Planctomycetales bacterium | reverse complement strand
GCCCCCACCACCGTGTGCAACTCGTCGATAAAGAGAACCACCTGGCCATCCGAAGAGGTCACCTCCTTGAGGACCGCTTTCAAGCGGTCCTCGAACTCGCCGCGGTACTTGGTGCCGGCGACCAAGGCCCCCATGTCGAGCCCCACGATACGTTTCCCTTTCAGGCTCTCAGGGACGTCCCCCGAGACGATCCGCTGGGCGAGCCCCTCGACGATCGCGGTCTTCCCGACGCCCGGCTCCCCGATCAGAACCGGATTGTTTTTCGTGCGGCGCGACAGCACCTGGACGACGCGCCTCACCTCGGCGTCGCGGCCGATCACCGGGTCGATCTTCCCATGGCGGGCGAGTTCCACCAGGTCCCGGCCGTACTTCTCGAGCGCCTGGTATTTGACCTCCGGATTCTGGTCGGTCACGGTCTGCGTCCCCCGCACCGCGGTCAACCCCCGCAGAAGATCCTCTTCCCCGACGGCGTTGACCGCGAGCGCCTCCTTGGCCTGGCTCGCGACTTTTGCCAGCGCCAACAGCAGATGTTCGGTCGAAATGAATTGGTCCTTCAGGCGGTCCGCCTCCTTCTGGGCGACGTCGAACACCTTGGAGAGCGTCGGCGAGAGGCGCACGTCGCCCGCCCCCTTTACCTCGGGGAGCTGCCGGAGCTCGCCATCGACCACTTTCTTGAGCTGATCAAGGTTTACACCGATCTTGAGGAGAAGCCCGCGGACGATCCCGTCCTGTTCCTCGAGAAGAGCCGCTAAAAGGTGGATCGGCTCCAGGGCCGGGTGCCCCCGCCCCTCGGCCAGAGACTTGGCGCGTTCGAGCGCCTCCTGGGCCTTGACCGTCAGTTTATCGAACCGAAAAGCCATCACGTTTGTTAAACGCGAATGATGTACCAGGGCATCCCATCGAAAGAGACGCGGTAAGCCATTGAAAAAACGATGGTTGCGATGATAAAAACAGGGTGGCCCGCGGAAAATTTCACGAACGCCAGGAATTTTTGCCAATATGACCTTAGAATCCGGGCCATGGCGCGCCTCATGGCGACACACGGCCCGATGAAGGGGGCCTTCTTCGCCTTCGCGGAAGCTTGTCTCATCGGGCGGGATCCCGCCTCCACGGTGGCGCTTGCGGAACCGACCGCCAGCCGCCGCCACACCGAGATCCGTGCTGACGGCGCGCGCTGGATCGTCCGGGACTTGAAAAGCCAGAATGGAACCTTCGTCAACGGCCGGAAGATTAAGGAGATGGCGCTGGTGCACGGGGATCTCTTGTCCGTGGGGGATCACACCTTCGTCTTCCAGGAGGACGCGCCGCAGGGGTCCACCCTCCTCGGAGCACCTCCCCGGCGCTTCCAGATCGGCACCACGATCGAAGACGTGGAGCTCGTGGGGGAATCTCCGGCCTTCCGGTCCTGCCTGGCGGCCGCGGAAAAGGTCGCCGCCGCCGACGCGCCAGTGCTGGTGACCGGAGAAACGGGCACTGGCAAGGAACTCATCACCCGCTGGATCCACCGCTCCAGCAAGCGCCCCCAGGGCCCTTTCGTCGCCGTCAACTGCGCCGCGATCCCCGAGACGCTCTTCGAGTCGGAGCTGTTCGGCGCCGAGGAAGGGGCCTTCACGGGGGCAACGGCGCGCCGCGAGGGGAAATTCGAGCTGGCCACGGGCGGCACGCTCTTTTTGGACGAGATCGGGGAGCTTCCCTTGCCGCTCCAACCCAAGCTTCTGAGGGCGCTGCAGGAGAGGACCTTCTACCGCGTCGGCGGCACCCGCGAGGTGGCATCCGACGTCCGGATCGTCGCGGCGACCAACAGGGACCTCCCCCAGGCCGTTGGCCTGAAGGTGTTCCGAGAGGATCTTTACCACAGGCTCGCGGCCCTTCCCGTGCGCGTCCCCGCGCTCCGGGAGCGCCGGGAGGATATCCCGATCCTGGCGCGCCATGTCGCCGCCCGGACGGCCCGGCGCCTCGGAAAGCCCCACGAGGGGATCAGAGACGCGGCGCTTGCCCGCCTTTCCCAATATTCATGGCCGGGGAATATCCGCGAGCTCCAGAACGTCGTCGAGCGGGCGGTGATCTTGTCGGATGGTCCGATGCTCGAGGCGGCGGCGTTCGATCTGGCGGGCCCCTCTCAGTCCCCCTCCGCAGAAGATCCCCAAACGCTGTCGCTGGCGTCGGCCGAGAAGGAAGCGATACGCCGGGCCCTGGCGAAGACACGCGGCCTCAAAGGGGAAGCCGCCAAGCTCCTCGGGGTCTCCTGGCCCACACTGCGGCGCAAGATCTGCGTCTATCGCCTCGAACCCGAATTGCCCAAAGCGTCCAAAACGAAAGAGAGAGACGCGTGAGCCGGCGCGTCGCGGCTGCGCTCCTTTGATCCGAGACGGCCGGATCGTCGAGGACGCAGCCCCCCCGGCCGCCGATCAAAATGTTCAGGCCCGCTGAAAATCGTTTTCAGTATTTCCGCGGCGCCTTCTTAACTCCACTAGGGAAATCGGTTGGCACAAGAGATGCTATAGCTATAGACACCCCCATGACCTACACCTGCCAAGCCTGCGGCAAAACGGCCGATCTTCCCGCCGGAACGTCCCTCTGCCCTTCCTGCGGCGCGGCCGCCGCGGCCACCTCTTTTGAGGCTTCGACACACCCCTACCCGCCGGGGGCCGCCCCCCTCCTGCCGGAGGATCTTCTGCGCCCCGGGGAATCAGTGAACGGTTACGTCATCGATCGGATGATCGGCCGGGGCGGGATGGGAGAGGTCTATCTGGCGGTCCAGCAGTCGCTCGGGCGCAAGGTGGCGCTCAAGATCCTGGCCGAGCGATTCTCGAAGGACCCCGCCTTCGTCGAGCGGTTCAGCCGCGAGGCGGCGGCGCTGGCGAACTTGAGCCATCCGAACATCGTCTCGATCATCGACAAGGGGGTCTGGAAGGGGCGCTATTTCTTCATCATGGAATATGTCGATGGGGTGAACCTGCGGAAGATCCTCCACCAGGGGAAGCTTTCCCCCGAGGAGGCCCTGAAGATGGTCCCGATGCTCTGCGACGCCTTGGCCTACGCTCATGAGCGCGGGATTATCCACCGGGACGTGAAGCCCGAGAACATCCTTTTCACGAAGTCGGGCCAGCCGAAGATCGCCGACTTTGGCCTGGCGCGCCTGATGCAGAGCGACAAGCCCGCGGAGTTCCCCGCCATCACGCAGAGCGGCACCGTCATGGGGACCTCCGACTACATGGCCCCGGAGGCGCGCCGCTCGGCCAAGCAGGCCGACCACCGCGCCGACATCTATTCGCTGGGCGTCGTGCTTTACGAAATGCTCACGGGGGAACTGCCGCTCGGAAAATTCGCCCCCCCGTCGCGGAAGGTCCAGGTGGACGTCCGGCTCGACGAGGTGGTCTTAAAAACGCTCGAGGCGGATCCGGAACTGCGCTACCAGAAGGCGAGCGAGGTGGGGCGCGACGTGACGCAGATCACCGAGACGGGCCGGACCGGCAGAGCGGCCGGCATCCCGGCAAGTCAAGCGCCCCCCGCCCCGAAGAGGCTGGTGAGGCGCCGCGAGGGAAAGATCCTCGGCGGCGTCTGCGGCGGGATCGCCGATCGCTACGGCTGGGACCCGATCTGGGCTCGCCTTGCGTTCCTGCTCACCACCCTTCTCTGGGGAGGCGGGATCGTCGCCTATTTTTTCCTCTGGCTGGCCATGCCGAAGGAGGAGGAGCCCGAACGTAAAACACACAACGCTTCCCTTCATTTCCTGCTCTGTTGCATCTTGGTCATCTTCGCCGGCCCTATCCTGATCGCCCTTTTTGGCGGGAGCGGATGGAGTTTCCTTCTGTGGTATTTCCTACCGGCGGCCGTGATCCTCCTCGCGGCCCTCCTCTTCGGGACCCTCGTGAAACGCGTCGCCGGCGCCTGGCCCGGCTGGCTCTTGGGGATCGTGGCGATCGCCACGGTCATAGTGGTCAGCGCGGCGATCCTCATGAAGTTTACCGTATGGCGGCGACACCTCATCTGGACCAGCGCCCCTCTGGAACCGGTGCGGACCATAGAACGAGTGGTTCGGTGACAATCTGTTCGTGGATCGTGGTTCGTGAATCATGGATCGGAATACGTCGCTTGCCAAAAGGATCCCTCCTGCGAACCACGAATCACGAACAACGAACGACGATCAACTCCGCGACCGCCGGAAGGGCCGCGTCAAAAGCGGCCGCCTGAAGGCGGTGTCTTGCGCGTCCCCGGCGACCGCGAGGTGCCGGATGCCGCCAACCGCGACCACGATAGGGCCGCGAGCGAATTTCGAATTGCCGGACAGAACCTAGCCAAGCCGCTCCCGCGCCGCTAGAATCCCCGTCTTGTTGACCGGTCGCTGGAGGGGGCGCTATTCCAAAAAGGGAGGGATGAGAGCATGAGCTGTGCGAGCTTCGCGCAATCGCGTTTTTCGGCCATCGAGGAGATCCATCGCCGCACGGTCCGCCTGGTTCCGGCGATGACCGACGGCGACAACCGCCTCCGGAAGATCTCCGACTATTTCGGCGAGAGCACCTTCGACGCCAAGGTGATGCGGGGAAAGCTCTCCCGCGGCACCTTCAACAAGCTCCAACAGACGATCCGCCGGGGTGCCAAGCTCGACAACGACATCGCCGGCGAGGTCGCTCAGGCCGTCAAGGAATGGGCCCTCGAAAAGGGGGCGACCCATTTCTGCCACTGGTTTCAGCCGCAGACGGGCCTGACCGCCGAGAAGCATGACGCGTTCCTGACGATCGACAACGAGGGGCAGGCGATCGAGCGGTTCTCCGCGTCGCAACTCATCCAGGCGGAGCCGGACGCCTCCTCCTTTCCCTCCGGCGGCATGCGCTCGACCTTCGAAGCCCGGGGGTACACCGCCTGGGACCCCTCGAGCCCGATCTTCATCATGGAGCACCCCAACGGGAAGACGCTCTGCATCCCGTCGGTCTTCATCTCCTACCACGGCCATGCCCTGGACAAGAAAACGCCGCTCCTGCGCTCCATGGAGTACCTCAACAAACAGGCGTTGGAGATCCTCAAGATGTTCGGAAACGCCACGGCCGAGCGGGTCTACCCGACGCTCGGGCCCGAGCAGGAATATTTCCTGATCGACCGCGTTTTCTACACCCTGCGGCCGGACCTCGTGGCCGCAGGCCGGACGCTCGTGGGCTCGCGCCCGCCCAAGGGGCAGGAACTCGAGGACCACTACTTCGGAAGCATCAAGGCCCGGATCCTGGCCTACATGCAGGAAGCCGAGTACGAGCTGTACCGCCTGGGGATCCCGATCAAGACGCGGCACAACGAGGTCGCCCCCAGCCAATACGAGTGCGCCCCCATCTTCGAGGAGGCGAACGTCGCCTCCGACCACAACCAGCTCGTGATGGAGGTCCTGCGCTCGGTGGCGCGCCGGCACAACCTGGCGCTTCTCCTGCATGAGAAACCGTTCGCGGGCGTGAACGGCTCGGGCAAGCACAACAACTGGTCGCTCATGGATTCCGACGGTACGAATCTCCTGGAGCCGGGAAAGACTCCCCAGCAGAACCTGCAGTTCCTGGTGTTCCTCGTGGCGACCCTGAAGGCGGTCTACAAGCGCTCGGGTCTCTTGCGTGCGGCGATCGCCACCTCCGGAAACGACCACCGCCTGGGCGCCAACGAGGCCCCGCCGGCGATCATCTCGGTCTTCCTGGGCGAGCAGTTGACGCACATCCTCGACGCGATCGAGGCGGGGAAGGACTCCTCGCTTCCCACCGAGGAGCGCGTGATCAACCTGGGAGTCTCGAAGCTCCCGACCGTCGCGCGCGACTATACCGACCGCAACCGCACCTCCCCCTTCGCTTTTACGGGGAACAAGTTCGAGTTCCGCGCGGTCCCCTCGAGCTCGGTCATCTCCACGCCGATCGCCTACCTGAACGCCGCGATGGGCGAGGCCCTCTCGGAGCTCAAGACCTCGATCGAGCAAAAGAAATCAAAGGGGCTCCCCTTCGACAAAGCGGTCCTGGAGACCGTCCGCGAAGCGGTGATCAGCACGAAGCCGATCCGCTTCGAGGGAAACAACTACGCCCCCGAGTGGACGGCCGAGGCCGAGAAGCGGGGACTCCCCAACTTGAAGCGCGTCCCGGAGGCCTTGGCCCAGATGGCGACGCCGGAGGCGAAGGCGTTCTTCACGAAAACGGGACTCTACACCGCCGAGGAGGCGACATCGCGCTACCATGTCAAGCTCGAACGCTATGTCAAGGACTGCGACATCGAGGTCGAGACGATGAAAAACATGGTCCGTACAATCGTCCTGCCGGCCGCCTACGACCATCAGAAAGCGCTCGCGCGCTCCATCCAATCGGCCGCCGCCGCCGCCGAGACTTGCAAGATCTCGCTTGACCTCGGCCCGCAGGCCAAGGAGCTCGAGGAGTTCGTCAAGATCATCGCCGGAATCAAGGAGCGGCTCGCGAAGTTCGAGGCGGAAGCCGGCACAGCCGCCAAAAAGGAATCCGTCGAGGACCGCGCGCGCGCGCTGGCCGACAAGGTCCTCCCGGCGATGGCGTCCCTTCGCGAGGTGTGCGACCAGGCCGAGGAAACCGCAGCCGACGGGCTCTGGCCTCTCCCGAAGTACCGGGAGATGCTCTTTTTGAGCTAGTGCGTTGACACAAGCGATTTTGCGTGTGCGCAAAATCGTCTGGCTCAGCACTAGTGGTGAGCGAGGAAGTCTTGGTAGTGTATATGGCTTGAAGACTTCCGAGTCGAACCACTAACCCCGTCACAACCCACTTAAAGGGGGGGTCCGATGGCCAGTTCCAAACGCAACGACGACACGGAGGTCATACGCCTGGTCTCCCGGCGCCTCAACCTCGACGAGGCGGCCGTGCGCAACATGCTGGACATCGTCTCGGACGCCGTCTTGACGGCGCTCGCCGCACACCACAACGTGCACCTTAAGGACTTTCTGGGGTTCTCGCTCCACGAGACGAAGACCCGTCAACACAAGAACCCCAAGACGGGCCAGATCACCGTCATCCCGGCCAGCCGCAATGTTCACGTTACCCCGGAGTCTGCCTTTCAGGATCGGGCCAAGCGCAAGCTGGAAACGATCCTTGCGGTGAACGCCGCCGAGAGCGAAGCCTTGAAGACCGCAGCACGCTACCTTTCGCTCGCCTCCTACACGGTCGTGGAATCCCCATCGCTCGCAGCGGCCCGCGACATCCTGACGGCCAGGCCCGTGTCGGTCATTCTGGCGGGACCCGGGACGGCGCCGGCGGACGTCTGGGCGCTCGCCCGCTTCGTGCGGGAGCACCCCTTGAACAGCCTGGCATCGATCCTCGCCGTCGGCCAGGAGCCCCCTCACCGGGGTCTCGAGGCGGGGCTCTGCGTCCTCCCCAACGCTTGGCTCGACCCGGCCTTGCCCCCTGACGACCTCTTCGCTCAAGTGGAAAGCGAGATCGAACGGCTCTCGGAGGAAAGAGGCTATTTCCAAAAGCAAATCGCCTGCGACATTCCCACCACCCCCGATGCGGTGCAGGCCGCCATCGACTTCTTGGAGCAGATCCTCTTGCGGCTCCCCTTCGGCGAGGAAGAGCGGTTCAAACTCGTCACCAGCTTCCGTGAGGCGCTCGAGAACGCCCTGCGCCACGGCAACAAGCGCGACCCAGACCTCCTCATCCATGCGGAGCTTCTCGTGGACCTCGAGAAGCTGACCCTTTCCGTGCGCGACGAGGGGACAGGGTTCGACTTCGCATCACACCTCGCGGCCGCCTCGACAGCGACAGCCCTTGACATGGCCCAGGGGAACATCGCGCGCGGGAAGACGGGGGGCCTGGGGATCAAGCTCCTGCGGGAATGCGTGGACGAGATTGAGTACTTGCCGCCGGGAAACACCCTGGTGCTGACGAAAAAACTCCCTCTTAAGACGGCGTCTGGGCCTGGCGGGGAGGAACCGCACTCCGTTTCTTGATCTTGAAGAGGCTCCCTCCCGCGCCGGCGTCGATGAGCTGAACGCTGTCAGCCGCGCGGCGCATGCCATCCAGGAGCGGGTCCCCCTCGCCTCCACGAAGCCTCACATCCGAACGGACCCCAATGAGGCATTCCCCAGGGTCCGAGGCCGCGAGAACCCTGAGGAGCTGGTTGCTGCCGTTGGCGCGCTGGATGAGCCCTTCTAAGAATCCCCGGCAGGCGCGCGACAGGTCCTCCTTCTCGCCGGCGGAGAGCCCCGCCCCTTCGGCGATCCGCTCGAGGATCGCACAGATCCCGTCGAGGTAGCGCGCGTCGTAGGCGATCGCCGCCTCGAAGGGATTCCGGCGCTCCGCCAGGAAGATGCGCAATTCCTTGCGGGGCTCCGCCAGGAAGCACGCCCCGCAGGTCGGGCATTTGTAGAAACCCGGCTCCGGAAAAAGAAGCAGGGTCTTGCACCCGTGACAAGCGAATGCATAGGGAAACGACATTCCCGCCGGAGGGGGCGCAGAAGCCAAAGAAGAAGAAACGGCCGACGGCGCGGATTGAACGTCGGCGGGCGTGCCAACCGACGGCGGCGCCTTGGCAGCAGTGTTCTGCAGGGCCTCGACCGCTTGCGCCTCGCTCGAAAACACCCGCAGAACGCTCAAGAGCCCCATCATGCGGAAGAGGGCAAGCACCTTTGTCGACACCTCCGTGAAGCAGATCTCCCCGCCGGCCGTGCGATACCGGTCAGAATACTTGATGAAAAGTCCCATGCCACTCGAGTTAACGTAGGTGACGCCTGCGAGGCGCAGGATCGCCAAGGGCTTCTCGCGTCGGCCATCCTGGTCGAGCATCGACTCCAACGTCGGGATGGTCGAGGCGTCGATCACTCCCGATAGGGAAAAGACGACCGCGGAGCGCTCTCCAACAAGATCGACCGATTTACTTTCGACTCGAAGAATAATCCCCTCCTGCGTCGAATAGAGCGCCGCAGCGCGCTGCGTAGGCGCACACCCTGAAACAATCTATTGTGCGTCAACCCCCAAGGAGAATCCACTTGCTTTTCCGGAGGGGCGCCCCTACCTTGACGTCAATTCCTGCGGGACCATGACGATCATCGGCCGTTGGTTCTCCCCTGAAAACTCGGAACCGCCGGGGAAGCCCGCATCGACTCCGGCTGATCCGGCGACGACACAGACCCCGGAAGTTCCCTCTCCTGCCGCCGCCGAGCCGCCTATCCCGAATCCGCAGCAGCCCGCCCTGCAGGAGATCCTCCGGGAGATTGCCGACAAGGGCCCCAACCCTTCTTTACCGATCCTTCAGAAAATGTGTGAATCCTGGATCCAAAACAAGGTCGTCTCCGAGAAAAACCTCCGCATGACGCTCGCCTCCCTGGCTCCGAAAGCCAAGGAGCGTTTCATCGGACACCTCTTGGTGGAGTCAGGGCTCATCATCGAAGAGGAGATCTTGTATGCGCTCGCGAAGATTTGCAGGATCCCTATCTACAACCTCTCCCAGTACGAGATCAACCTGAAGGCCCTTCCCTTAGTGACACACGACCAGGCTTACGAGAAAGAGATTCTCCCCGTCGATTTCCTCGGCAAGATCTTGACAATCGCGGTCACAAACCCCTTCACCGACCTCTCCTTTCTGACGGAAAAGAAATTGAACATCCGAAAAATCCTCTGCCCGCGCCACGAGCTCCGGGCGAACCTGGACGTCTACTATCCCCCCGAGATGGAGACTGCTGTTATCCCGGCACCTGTCCCTCCTCCCCCGGCACACCCTCCCGTAACCCCAGCGCCTTTCCGCGAGGCGATGCAGGAAAAGGGCGCAGCCCCAGCGTCCAAGACGCTCGACGCGATCTTCGCGGCCTGGAGCCATGTCGGCAACGGCGCGCAGGCGGTCCTGGCGCGCAAGGTCCATCCCGACGAGATCGAGTTCTACGTGAAAGGGGCCGTTCAGAAATAACTGCGCACGAATCCTCATGGACATCTCCGACAAGAAGATGGAAGAGATCCTCACCTCCCAGGGGCTTCTGACCCCCGAACAGATCCAAAGCGCCCGCGATCTCCAAAAAAAAGAAGGGGGTTCCCTCAAGCAGAAAATCATCACCCTGGAGTACGCCAATGAGGAGGCGATCCTCTCATCGGTCCTTTCGCACGAGAACATCGGCCACATCCGTCTCAAGAATTATCCGATCCGTCCCGAGGTCGCCACGCTCTTGACGCGCGAGAAATGCTTTTTCTACAAGACGATCCCCATCGCGCTCTCACGGGACCTCCTGACGGTTGCAATGGCGGACCCCTTCAATGTCGTGAGTCTCGACGACCTGCACCGGATCCTCGGCAAAGAGATCCTGCCGGTCTACGCCTCCGAGCCTGAGATCAAGCAGGCCATTGACAAGTACCACCCCCACGACCGGATGACGATATCGGATGTCGTAGAGAAATTGGAGACATTCGATGACAGCGCAGAAACTCCGACCATGGTCGTCGACCTCGAAAAAGCCCAAGGGGACGAGGACGAGAAGAGCCCCCTCGTAGTGATGCTCACCAACAAGATCATCGAGGAGGCCTACCACCAGAACGCCAGCGACATTCACATCGAACACCAGGAGGCCAGGACCACCGTCCGCTACCGCGTGGACGGAAACTTGCGCGAGGCGCTCGTGCTCCCCCCCAAGATCAAAAATGCCCTCGTCGCTCGCTTCAAGATCATGTCGAACCTCGACATCGCCGAGAAGCGCCTCCCCCAGGACGGCCGCATCCTGTACAAGAAGTTCACCAAGACCGACGTCGACGTGGACCTGCGCGTCTCGACAATGCCCACGGCCTGGGGCGAAAAGGTCGTCATGCGGCTGCTCACCAAGCACCACAAATCCCCCACCCTGGAGGAGCTGGGGCTTCTCCCCGACACCCTGGAGATCTACAGAAAAATCATCCGGAAACCCTGGGGGATGATCCTCCATGTGGGTCCCACCGGGAGCGGAAAATCCACCGCCCTCTACGCGGCCCTGGCTGAAATCAACAAGCCCGACGTCAATGTCCAGACGGCTGAGGACCCGATCGAATACACCTTGGCGGGGATCAACCAGACGCAGGTGCATCCCGACATCGGATTCACCTTCGCGCGCGCCCTGCGCGGCTTCCTGCGTCAGGATCCGGACGTGATCCTGGTGGGCGAAATCCGGGACCTTGAGACTGCCAAGATCGCAACCGAGGCGGCCCTCACCGGACACCTTCTCTTCAGCACCCTGCACACGAACGACGCCGCGCAAAGCGTCACGCGCCTGACGGAGATGGGCGTGGAGCCATTCCTGGCCTCGGCGACGCTGCTCGGGGTCTGCGCCCAGCGCCTTGCGCGGCGCCTCTGCCACTGCAAACAGAAGTATGAGCCGACGCCGGCGGAGTTGGCGCTTCTTGCGATCCCGCCGCCGATCCCGTTCCTCTACAAGCCCCGGGGATGCCCTGCCTGCCGCAAAACTGGCTACAAGGGGCGGATCGGGCTCTATGAACTGATGGTGATTACCGATGAACTAAAGCAGGCGATCAACGAGCGTCGTCCGGCGACCATCGTCAAACAGATCGCCGTCTCCCAGGGGATGCGCACCCTGGCCCAGGATTCAGTTCAGAAGATCCTCGCTGGCGTCACCTCGATTGAGGAAATCGTCAGTGTCGTCCGGGAAGATTAAGGGGCGTTCCGGAGGCGCTGGGCTAAAGCTGAAAACCGTTCCTGCCCCCGGGCATTCCGGACCGCCGCCGCGACGGCCGATCGGCTCCCGACCAAAACCACAAGCCGTTTGCCGCGTGTGATCGCGGTATAGAGGAGATTGCGCGCCAACATCACCCGGTGCGCATCCACGATCAGGATCACCACGGCTGGAATCTCGGACCCTTGTGCCTTGTGGACGGTACTGGCGTAGGCAAGCGTCAACTGGCGCGTCTCGTCGGGGGCGTAGACCACCGGCCGCGCGCCGAAGCGCACCACCGCCTCCCCGGAGGCGGAGTCGAGCGACACGAGCCTTCCCACATCCCCGTTGAACACCCCCTTCCCGTAGTCGTTCTGCGTCTGCATCACCTTGTCTCCGGGACGCAGGCGGTACTCTCCACAGGGGATCCCCCCTTCGCCGGGGTTCAAGCGCGCCTGGAGCGCGTGGTTGGCGGCGACAACGCCCGCCTCCCCTTTCTGCAAGGGCGCCAGAACCTGGATCTCGCTCCAGGGATCGAGCCCGAGGCGCTTCGGGATCTCCTCGGCGGCCAGCTGTACGGCGGTCAGGCAGGCCGCGAGCGCGTCCGGACGATCCAGAAACACGAACTGGGCGCCCGTCTGGGGCGTCAGATCCGGCATCTCACCGCAATTGACGCGGTGGGCGTTCTCGACGATGGCGCTTCCGGCTCCCTGCCGAAAGATCCGCGTGAGCCGAGCCACCTTCACCCGTCCGGAAGCCACCAGATCCGCCAAGACACTCCCCGGACCGACGCTCGGGAGCTGATCGACGTCCCCCACGAAAACGAGAGGTACCTCCTCAGGAACGGCCTGGACCAGCCGCCAGGCCAAAGGCAAGTCCACCATCGATGCCTCATCCACCACCACGAGCCCGGTCTGAAGTTTATGGACGCGGTCGTACTGGAACGCACCGGCATAGGGATCGTAGCGGAGCATCAGATGGATGGTGGACGCGCGTCGCCCGGTAAGCTCCTCGATACGCTTGGCAGCGCGCCCCGTGGGAGCCGCCAAAAGACACCGGACACCGCGGCGGCGCGCGATCCCGGCCAGAGCCCGGATGACGGCCGTCTTTCCGACGCCGGGCCCGCCGGTGATCACCGAGATACGCCAAGAAAGTGCCGTCCTCACTGCGTCCCTCTGTTCATCGGTGAGGACGAGCCCCTCGAGATCCCGCACTATCGGAGAGAATGCCGCAGAGCAGGGCCCCTGGACGCGGGCCGCCAAATCCTCGGCCAGTTCCGATTCCGCTCTCCACAGATCCCGCAGGTAGACGGCCGCGTCTTTCCCCAGGCCGGACGGCTTCTCGATCATGACGCGAGGATCCGCCTGAAGAGAAGCGACGGCTCCTTCCAGAGTGTCCGGGGCCGCCGCGAGAAGTCTGCCTGCCGACATCTTTAACCGCCCCGCCGGCAGGTAGCAATGTCCCCGCGCGGCCGCCTCCTCCAGCACATGGAGGCACCCTTCCCGGATCCGCGCCGGCGCGTCAGCCGATACCCCCAGGTTGCGCGCAATGTGGTCGGCGGTTACAAAACCGACACCAGTCACCGCGCGGCAGAGCCGATAGGGATCTTCCCGAACCAGAGCCGGCGCGGCGGATCCGAACGCCTTGTAGATGCGCCCCGCGACGCCAGGCCCAAGACCCAAACCATAGAGAAATGTCAGCGCCTCGCGCCCCGCCTGCTTTTCCCGCCAGACGGAGACGATCCTCTCGCGCACGGTTTTCTTCAGCCCCTTGACCTCTTTAAGACAACCTGGGTCGCGATCGATGCGGCTTAAAACCTCAACTCCCAGGACGGCGACAATCCGGCGGGCGGTTTTCTCACCCAGACCCGATATACCGCTTTCGACCAGGAACCGCTCCACGCCTTCGGCCGTCCGCGGGGCGACCCATTCCCAACTCTCGGCAATGAACTGCTCGCCATATTTCGGATGCTTTTTCCAGCCCCCCGCGGCGCGCAGAAGCATCCCTTTGGCCGCCCCGGCCAGGGCCCCCCGCACCACGACCGTCCCTCCTGACGTCTTCACCCGCGCGGCGACGAATCCGCCGTCGGGACTTGAAAACAGGATCCGATCGATCGTCCCTTCGACGCTGTCGCGAACCTCGACGCTCTCAGGCCTATGGGAAGACTCCATGGATCCAGCCAGTATAGCGGCCAGATCGTCCCCGCCGTTATGATCCACCCCCCATGAAGCTGTCTCTCGTCATCCCGACCTACAACGAACGGGATTCGATCCAACCGATCGTGGCGAGGATCCGCACGGCCCTCGACCCCCTGAAATTTCCCTATGAGATCCTCGTGGTCGATGACGACTCCCCCGATGGGACGGCCGAGGCGGCGCGCGAGGCGCTATGGGGTTCAGGCCGAGTTCTCGTGCGCCGCGAACGCCGGGGCCTCGCCTCGGCCATCCTCGAGGGATTCGAGAACGCCGCGGGAGAGATCCTGGGGACGCTGGATGCCGACGGGAGCCATCCACCCGAGAAGATCCCGGATTTCTTAAACCCTCTCCTCGTGGGGAACGCCGATCTCGTCATCGCCAGCCGCTACGTCCTGGGCGGCGACACTGTCGACTGGACGTGCGCGCGGCGGTTTCTCTCGCGAACGGCCAACTTTTTCGCCAGGAGCTTGACGCCGGTGCACGACGCCACGAGCGGCTGCTTCTTTCTGAAGCGATCCGTGATCGCGGGTGTCCCCCTCAACATACAGGGGTTCAAGATCGCTCTCGAGATTCTCGTCAAGGGACGCCACCGGACCTGCTGCGAGATTCCCTATTCCTTCCAGAACCGCCGCGCTGGCCTCAGCAAGATGGGGCTCGGCGTGGGGTTCTCGTTCCTTGCGCAGATGGCCCGCCTGCACGTGTGGCGATTGCAACAAAGATGACACTACGGTGCAGGAGAAGGAGCAGGTCTCTGGGAAAGAACTTGCGGGGTCGCTTAAAATCGCCGCAGGGCGAATTCGTGCTGCATGAGGATCCCATCGAGGCGGCTCTGAATCGCAGGATCGTTCTGGAACTCGATCGTCAGGACGCTCTGCTTCCCGGCGGAACGGACGGTGCGCACGAGGCCATGCAAGTTGAATTCGGAACGTAGCCCCGGGACCTCGAAGATGAGGTCAAAATTGAGCAACGTCCCCTTGGGAACCGCAATCGGAAAGTGGATCTGGCACCCTCCCGCCGAGAGGTCGATGAGGTCAAGGGCCGAGGCCGTGCGGATCTCCTTGCAGATCACCAATCCTTTCACGCCCCCCTTGACGGCGATCCGCTTGAACTTGCGCCGCTGGAACCGCTTGAAAGGCTTGCGCAGGGAAAGCGTCAGAAGGGTTGAGCTGATGGCCTTCACGACCGTGCCGAACTGGAGATGGAGGCCGTCGTCCGACCAAGCCGCGATCAGGAGCTTACGCCATTCCACGGCCATGTTGGGAGGAGGAGGCACTTCGTCCAGCTGGAACTCCATAATGAGGGGGGAGTCCATTACATGGATTTTCCCCCGGATCGCGGGGTCTCCTGAGTAGATCGCCGGGAGAGGACACGCGAAGATCGTAATCGGGGTGGCGTGCTTCAGCGGGCGCATCTGGCTCTCAATTATCTCCTCCCCCTCGGTGAGAAGTGTCAACAGATGCGCCACGAACAAGGTGTTGTTATGCATGCGCGCGGTCTGGCGCAAGATCGCGACCGCCTGCTCCGTATTACGAATCATGTAGTTGGCCAGGGCCGCGTTGACTCCCGCCAGCGGCAGTCGGTCGCAAGCCGCTATGGAATTCTTGAAGCACGTCAAGGCGTTCTCGTTCTCGCCCATGTCCAGGAGACAGCATCCCATCAGGTCCCAAAACTCCGGGGGCTGGTCCGGCTGGAGCCGCGTGCACTCCCTCAGAACGCGCAGGCCCTCACGAAGCTTGCGCTCGGCAAAAGCGGCCAGGGCATAGGAACCGATCGCCTCCCAGGCAGGCGCGATCCCCGTCAGTTTGAAGGCCAGAACGTGCGCCTGCTTCCAGTCCCCGGCCTCCACAGCCTGCGACAGGGAGGCGGCCAGCTCGCGCGCGTTCACCCGGTCGGCGCTCGAGGGAAGATTCTGAAGCCAATTCGCGGTCCCAGGCGTCATTCTATGAACCGATGAGGACGCCTGATCGTAACCGAAAAAGAGAGGAAATTCGATACCAGCAGGTCATTTCTCATCTTCCACGGTGTTGACAAGCCGCCCCAACCCCTCGATCTCGATCTCGACGGTGTCCCCGGCTTCCAGGAAATGGGGGGGGTGGTGGAAGACGCCGACGCCGGCCGGCGTGCCGGTCGCGATCAGATCTCCGGGATGCAGGGTCATGGTCTGAGAGACATAGGAGACGATCTGAGGGAGCGTGAACAACAAGTTGGCGGTGTTCGAGCTCTGGCGGATTTCGCCGTTGACCCAGCAACGGATTGCCAGATGGTTCGGCTCGGCGATCTCGTCGCGCGTGGCCACGAAAGGGCCGCACGGCGCGAACGTGTCGAACGATTTTCCCCGGGTCCACTGCCGCTCGGCGAATTGGATGTCGCGCGCCGACACGTCGTTGAAGTTCATGTAGCCGAAGATGCAGCCAGGCGCGGCGGCAAGGCTGACCTTGCGCGCCTCCTTGCCAATCACAACCGCCAGTTCGGCTTCGTAATCGAGCTTGACGGTTTCCCGAGGCTTGATGATGGGGCGCTTGCTCACCTGAAGGGCCGATGGGAACTTCGCGAACAGGAGCGGTTTCTCCGGCGGACTCGCCCCCTGTTCGGCACAATGGTCCCGGTAGGAAAGCCCCAAGCAGACGATCTTTCCGACCGGCGGCAGGGAAGGGACCAACCGGAAACTCCCGTTCCCCTCCCAACCGACCACGGCAATCTTCGCCATCAGTGGCCGCCTTTCACGTGCTTGGCCCGCGGCGGGAGGATTCCCGAAGCTTGGATCACCCGCTCCCGCCCCCGCTGAATTACCGCATATGGAAAATAAGCCCGGTGGACGCCGTATGCCCCCACGCGGCCGTCGCGCGAGAGCGCCAGGAATCCCGCTCCGGCGCTTAACCCCTCTCGGCGGCACCGCTCGGCCATTCGGCCCGCCGCCTCGCGACAGGCCTGCTGGGGCGAACGCCCGCGGCGCATCGCTTCGATCATGACGGCCGCTGATGTTTGCCGCATGATCTCCTCCCCGAACCCCGTGCAGACAACCCCCCCGACGGTGTCGTCCACGTAGAGGCCACACCCAATCAGGGGGCTGTCACCGACACGCCCCGGCAATTTCCAGGGCATCCCGCTCGTGGTGCAGGCCCCCGCGAGATGCCCCTCGGCATCGATCGCCAGCACCCCCACAGTGTCATGCCAATCCTCCCGTACTGCAAGGCCGTCGAAAGAAGGACGCCGCAAGGGACGGTTCCGATAGGCATGGCGCGACTTAGCCGTGAGCAGGTTTTGTCGGCGGAATCCTTGAGAAAGCGCGAAGCGGGCGGCCCCTTCCCCTACAAGCATCAGATGAGGCGTGTGCTCCATGACGTGCCGGGCGACCGAAACGGGATTGCGGACCCCTGAGAGGGCGGCGACCGCCCCAAAGGCGAGCGTGCTCCCGTCCATGATGCAGGCGTCAAGTTCCACGACCCCTTCGGCATTGGGGAGCCCCCCATAACCGACGGAATCCACCTCCGGGTCGTCCTCGACGGCGCGCGCGCCGGC
Source organism: Planctomycetales bacterium (assembly GCA_005239795.1). GTDB lineage: Bacteria > Planctomycetota > SBBH01 > SBBH01 > SBBH01 > SBBH01. Next base: position 619 of record SBBH01000123.1, on the reverse strand, counting down.
CTCGACGGCATCCAAGGCCCGCCCGCCGGATCGCAGGACCGGCCAGGCGGCGCGAACGGCCGCCTGGCCAAACCGCCAGGTCGCAACCGCCGCCGGCGTCGGGCGCGAGGCCATGCTACTTACGGCGCGGCCCAGACGGCCGGACGCGCGCCTCAAGCGCGCTGATTTTGGCGCAGCACTCCTTCAGTGTTTCCTTGAGAGACTCCATGTCGGCAGAGAGGCTTTCGATTCTTTCGGCCCCTCCCCGCGCGCGGTCCATTTTAGCGAGCGCCAGCCGCGCCGTGCGCCGCACGAGGAGCATGATGTCTTTCTCAAGAGCACCCTGGAGCGCCTCGCGCACCGGGGGGATATCGACGCCGGCGCAACTTTCGACCGCGCGGCGGCGCAATAGGTATTCTCGGTCCTTCACGAAATCCACAAGATGCTCCGCAATCTCTTCGCGCCTGTCGGGGAACCGCTTCCACAACTTCACCAGAGAATCGACAGCGTTCGATCGCGTGGACAGAGCGTTCCCGTAGGCAGAAAACCGCTGACACAGCGCGATCCCCCGCTCCTCGGCCAGATCCCCGAGAGCACCTGCCACCCCGGCCCGGAGGACATCGTTCCAGGATTTTCGCCT
>SBBH01000166.1 GCA_005239795.1 Planctomycetales bacterium | reverse complement strand
GGCAGCCGCTGCGCCTGGTTGGATTCGTCGCCGACGAAATACTGGTCGCTGACGAACAGCGCATCGCCGCCGACCTTGAACGCGGCGTCGAAGCGCCCCTCGCCCAGCAGGAGCTTCTTGACCTCCTTCTGCTCCGGATAGAGGAGGTAGGCGATCCCCTGCGTGGGATCGAGATCGAAATCAGCCGCGGGCCCCACCTTGATCTCGCGGTCGCGGAAACGCAGTTCGCGATCGAAGAGAATCAGTTGCTGCCGGGCGGCGTCCAGGACGTAGAGCCCGCCCTGGCGGTCGACGGCGAGCGCCACGGGTTTCTGGAACGCCCCAGGCTGGGCGCCGCGCTGCCCCACCGAGAAGAGAAAGCGCCCCTGTTCGTTGAACACTTGGACGCGGGCCGCCTCGGCATCCGCGATGAACACGTCGCCGTTGGGCGCGACCGCCACATCCTCCGGAGACAAGAGCTGCCCGTTTCCCGGCCCCGGCTCGCCGTATTCCTTCAGGAATCCTCTGTTCAGATTGAATTTGACAACGGTCTTGCGCTCCTTGTCTACAACGTAGAAGAAATCGTTCATGCAGACGGCGCGCGCGGGGGCACGGAACTTCCCCGATTCGCTCCCCTTCTGACCGAAATAGAAGATCGTCAGGTCGTCAGGGCTGAGTTTGCTGACTTTCAAGGCGTGCGGATCGACCACATAGAGCCCGTTGAAACGGTCGCAGGCGATCCCGGACACGTCATCAAAAAACGGCTCGGGATTCACGGTTCTGAAAAATTTGAAGGGGATCTTGTGCCGGTCCTCAGGGTATTCCCCCACGATGAGCTTGATCTCGGAAGGGTCGCTTTCGAAGCGGTCGCCGTCGATCGCCACGACGCTCACGACGCACTCGCCGGGCTGGGCCGGCGCAGTCCAGACCACGGAAGGATCGACCGTGCGCGAGGACGACAGCCGTCCCCCCTTGCAGGACCATCGGAAGGAGAGCGGATCCCCGTCGGGGTCCTGAGCGGCCAGACTCAGCGTCACCCGCGCGCCCGGCATCAGGGGAGGCTCAGGCCTGGCGGCGAGCGCCCTCACCACCTGGGGCTTGAGCTGCGAGCGCACCGGCACGGGATGGCCGATCACAACGGCGTCCTTCTGGATGGAGGCGATGTCGTTGGCGAACACCTCCCCGCGGCAACTTTTCTCCGACACCTCGAGCACGCGCACGCTCCCGACCACTTTGGGCAGGTGAACCACATGCTTCCCCGTCAAGGGGAGGTACATGACCTCCGCTTGGCCATAGATGTGGAAGATCATCTTGGGCACGACCCCCTGCTGAGAGCCGCAGTCGATCTCGACGGCCCGGGCGGCCGGATCGACCAGTGCCACCTTCCCCTGGATAGGAGGAGGCAGGACGTCCTCTGCCGCGCGCGCGACGGCAATAACCCATCCCCAAAGACACGCCATGCCGAAGAGCCCCTTCCACATTCGCGCTTGTTTCACTTTGCTTTCTCCTCAATCGAATTGATCTTCCAAACGCCACTCGCGAGACGCCATTCCACCAGCAAAGGGAACTGCCCTTGAATTTCCTGGGTTCCATATTTCACCGCCACGAGCCAGTCGAGCGATGTCCGCGCGACATTCCCCTGCAGGTCGAGCTCGGTGACGGCGTTGTTAAACTGGGAGGAGACCAAAACCAACGGGGAGTCAAAAAATCGCGTGGCGTTCCTCTGGACCTGGAGGGCCCACCCGCCAGCCGTGAAGAGCCCCTGGTAGTCGTCCTTGTCCTTGAGGCCGCCCGCCTTGCGCAGAACATGTGTGAGCCGGTCCAACCTCCCGTCGATCTGAGACCGGGCGCCCGCCTCGAACATCTGGCGCTCTGCCTCAGCCCTGTGGGAGGCCGCCTCCCGATGGGAGGGATCCAGGGCCAGGATCTTGTCGGCCGCCTCCGCGATCTCCTTCGGATCCCCCTTGCGGCGGGCCTCTTCGAGTTGCGCCGCCAAGGCGTCGATCCGCTTCTTCTTGTCCGCCTGGGCGTCGATATCTGACTCCCTCTTGCGTTCGATGTCCGCCAAGCGCGCCTTCAAGACCGAGGACTGGGGACAGTGCTGCAGGATGAGTTCCCCGAGCTTCTCGGCGGCCAGGATGTACTGCTTGCGAGATTCCATTTCATTGACTTCGCCCAGGAGGAGCTTGGCCTGGCCCACCTGCGCCTGGAGCGCCTGGATCTCCGGATACTTTCCGTACTCCTTGCGAAGCGACGCCAACGCCTGGTCGAGATCGGCATCGAGAAGCCCCTTGCTGACGCGATCCCGCGCGTTCCCGATCAGGTACGCCATCTCCTGCTGCCCCATCGCCTGCTTCACACGTTGAAAGAGGTCGAGCCCCTCGCGGTCGAGCGATTGCCTTCCATCGGCCTGGGCGAGGATCTCGTAGACCTCCTGGGCGTTTCCCTGCCCCCCCTGCCAGGAGATCTCCGCCCGCAGATAAGCCTCTTGTCCGTCCAGAAGCTTCCGGAGCCCTTCGTCGCCGATCTCCGCGGCGCCGGCCGTTTCATAGATCCCCTGGACGAAAACCCTGGCGGCATTGACGTTTTCAAGCCGCTGGGGCTTGTCGGCCGCCGGCCCGGCGCGGCCGAGACGCTCCTTGACCTCCTGGAGCACCAGGGGGACATCCGGTTCCCACCGGAGCGCCTTCCCGTCGACGAGGGACGGCGCTCCCTCGCTGTTCACCCGAATTTCCGCCGCCAGCCGCTTGAAAAACGGCGCCTGGAGAACGATCTGGTGGCGCCCCTCCTTCACCTTCGACGCCTTCCAGGGAGGACCGGGCTGCAAAGGCTTGGAATCGAAGAAGACCACCGTCTCCTTGGGCATCCCCCGGGGAAGGACAAAATCGATGATCACCTCGGAAAACTCGCGGCTGGATGTCGAGGTATCAGGACGCCCCGGGCCGACCCCCGATGGCGGCGAGACCGCTTTTTCGACATCCCTCAAGCGGGCCTGGACCGCCAAGAGATAGTCCTTCTCGCGCAGGTCGAGGACCGACCGGGCGTCGGACAGGACTTTCTCCGCCTCCGGCAGTTTCCCCTCGGCCTCGTACTGCCGGGCCTTCCAATAGGCCCAATGGCGGTCTCGGAGCTCCCGATACCCCTTCAAGGTGTCGGTCGACTTGCAGATGCGCTTCACGAACTCATCCTGGACATCGAGCGCCTTTAGCGCCGCTAAAGGGTCGCCGTCCTTCTCGGAAGCAGCCAATTGAAGCACCACCTCCTCCAAAACCTCCCGCTCTTCGGGCTCGAGCTTCAGCGCCTTGCTGCTCAATTCCGGCGCCTTCCCCCGGACCACCTTGATCTGAAGAACCTCAGGCTTGTGGTAACGCCGCTTGATCACGATCTCATACCCGCCGCATTCCATGTCGCGCGTGACTTGCCATGCGTCTATCGGTTGCCCATTGAGGCTCACCTGGTCCTTCTCTTGGAGGGCGAGCGCTCCCAAGACTTTCCCAAGATCGACGGCGACTTTTTCCGGGCTGGCCGGGACCGGCCTCTGTCCGTCCCCCGCCGGACCTTGGGGCTTCTCGCGAAAGAAACCGACATAGGCGGCCCCCGCCAGAAGCATTGCGGCGGAAGCTCCCACCCAGACGAACCCTTTGCGCTCCCTGACCGGACCGGGCCCGCCGGAAAGGACCACCGTCCGATCAGTATCGGCCTCTGCGGGGGCGGAGCCTGCCGCCGCGAACGACCGCGTCAGGCCGGATGCGGCGTCGCGCTTCGCGGCCTTCAAGTCCTGGATCAGCGCCTTGGCGTTCGGATAGCGTTCTTCCCGCTTCTTGGCGAGCATCCGGAGCACTACCCGCTCGACCGCCTCCGGGATCGTGGGATTCACCGAGCGCGGGGGGGGCGGGGGCTCGTGGATGTGCATGTAGATCACGGAGGTCGGCGAGTCCCCCTTGAACGGAAGTCGCCCCGTCAACAGTTCGTAATAGACGACTCCCAGGGAGTACTGGTCGGCCCGTCCGTCGAGCTCATCCCCCTTCCCCTGTTCCGGCGACATGTAGGCGACGGTCCCGACGACCATCCCAGGCTGGGTGACCATCACCGTTTGCTCGGAAAAGGCCTTCGCCAAGCCGAAATCCATCACCTTCACCTGGGCCCGCTTGTCGATCATGATGTTGGCCGGCTTGATGTCACGATGCACGATCCCGGCATCCTCCGCGCAGGAGAGGGCCTTGGCGACCTCCGTCACAAGATCGGTCGCCTCCTCCCACGTGGGGTGGAAGCTGCCACGCAGACGCCGCGAGAGATCCTCCCCCTCGACAAACTCCATCGCGTAATAATTAACCCCCTGGTCCTCGCCGACCGAATAGATCTGGATGACGTTCGGGTGCACCATGTGGGCGGCGGCCTTCGCCTCGCGCACGAAGCGCTTGACGAATTCCCCCCCCTCCACCAGCGAATCGGGCAGGACTTTCAGGGCAACGAGGCGGTCGAGCGATTCTTGGCGCGCCTTGTAAACGACTCCCATCCCTCCCTTGCCGAGCTCCTCGAGGATCGTGTATTCGCCAAGTTTCGTGAACGGGGGCATGGCCTCGCATTTTACGACGGGAGCGGCAACCATCAACGCGGGAAAGGCGAAATCCGGAACTCCGAACCCGCGCCCCCCGCCCACCCGATCGCCAGAGC
>SBBH01000062.1 GCA_005239795.1 Planctomycetales bacterium | reverse complement strand
GGGTCAGCTCCTGCGCGAGCCCCTCCTTGATGATCGATTCAACCGTCAACGCTTCCACAAATGGAATTATACCTGCGACACCGTCATGCGTCACGAGACACGCGTCACGCGTCAATTTCGCATGACGCATGACACATGTCGCACGATGATACGCGCGTTTTTATGAGGATTTCGGTCGCTTCGTCCCGTACTTGGAGCGCGACCGCTTGCGGCTTTCGACGCCGATCGCATCCAAGGTGCCGCGCACGATATGGTACCGGACGCCGGGGAGGTCTCTGACGCGCCCACCGCGCACGAGAACAATCGAGTGCTCCTGGAGGTTATGTCCTTCGCCCGGGATGTAGGCGGTGACCTCGCGGCCGTTCGAGAGCCGCACGCGCGCGACCTTCCGGAGAGCGGAGTTCGGCTTTTTGGGCGTCCGGGTGAAGACCGAAAGGCACACGCCCTTGCGCTGGGGGCTCTGCTCGAGGTCGGGGCGCTTCGACTTCCTGCGCTGGATCTTCCTGCCGAAGCGAACCAGTTGATTCATCGTGGGCATGGACTCTTGCCTCCCCCTTAAGCTGTTTTCGCCGCCTGTTGCTCTTGTGCCTGTTGCTGGGCCTGCTGTTGGGCCGCTAGAGCCGCCTGCTGTTGGGCGATCAGGTCCTGAGCTTTTTTAAGCTCGGTGGGCGTCACGTTCAGTTTCAATTCCCCTTCGCGGTACTTCCAGAACCCCGTCCCCGCCGGGATCATATGCCCGAGGATGACGTTTTCCTTCAATCCCTGCAAGCGGTCGACCTTGCCGGCGAGCGCCGCTTCGGTGAGGACCTTTGTCGTATCCTGAAAGGAAGCCGCTGACAGAAACGAATCAGAATGCAACGCGGCCTTCGTAATCCCCAGAAGCAGGGGTTTGGCGGTCGCCGGCTTTCCCTTGGATTTCCGAACCTTGTCGTTGGCGGCTCGGAAGGCGGCCTTCGTGACAACGCTTCCGGGAAGGAAGTCGGAGTCTCCCGACTCCTCGACCCTGACGCGGAGCATCATCTGAGCCACGATCGTCTCGATATGCTTGTCGTCGATCTGCACGTTCTGGGAGCGGTAGACCCCCTGCACCTCACGGATCAGGTACTGTTGGACCGCCTCCTCGCCTGAAATCCGGAGAATGTCCTGCGGAACCACCGGGCCATCGACCAGCTTGTCGCCAGCGCGCACGCGGTCTCCCGTGTTGACGGTGAGGTGCTTGCCATGCGGGACGAGGTGCTCGACTTCCATGCCCGACTCGTTCTTGACGATGATGGTGCGCTTGCCGCGCTTCTTGTCGCCAATCTGCACAACACCGTCGATCTCACTGATGATCGAGGGATCTTTGGGCTTTCTGGCCTCCAGAAGCTCTGTCACGCGCGGGAGCCCCCCGGTGATGTCCTGGGTCCCCGAGATCTCGCGCGGCGTCTTGGCGAGCAGACTCCCCGCGTCCACGGTGTCCCCTTCTTCGACCTCGATGTGAGCCTTCTCGGGAAGAGGGTAGAGCCCCAGGACCTCCTTCTCGTTACGTGGATTGACGATCACGACCTGAGGATGGAGGTCCCCCTTGTGCTCGACGATCACCTTGCGCTTGCGGCCGCTCCCCTTGTCGATTTCCTCGCGGTAGGTCTCCCCTTCCTGGATGTCGTCAAAGCGGACCTTCCCCGCCTTCTCGGTCAGGATCGGAACCATGTGCGGGTCCCAGATCGCCAGCGTCGAGCGCTCGACAACCTTGTCGCCGTCGGCGACTTTGAGAAGAGCTCCCGCCGGCAGGGGATAGCGCTCGAGTTCCAGGGCGCCTTCAGTCTTGGCGTCGTAAAGCACGAGCTCGCCGTTGCGGTTCAGGACGACGCGCGTGCCGTCGCGCTTCTGGGCGACATTGACGCCGTGGTAGCGCACGACGCCAGCCTTCTTCGTGCGGGCCTCGGACTCCTTGCCGGAGACGAACCCGATGCCGCCGATATGGAACGTCTTCATCGTGAGCTGGGTGCCGGGCTCCCCGATCGACTGCGCCGCGACGATGCCGACGGCGGTCCCGAGCTCGACGCATTTGCCGCTTGAAAGGTCCATCCCATAGCAGGCGGCGCAGACCCCGACGGCGCTGTCGCAGGTCATGGGGGAGCGCACGCGGATCTTCTCGTAGCCTAGGGCCTCGATCTCGAGAGCGGCCTCCTTGGTGATGAGATTATTCTCCTTGACGACCGTTTTCTTCTTCTGTTTGTCGACCACCGTGTCGCACGCGGTCCGGCCGTAGACGGCGCGCCACATCGGAACCACCACCTTGTCCCCCTGGTAGATGATCCCCTTCGTAATGCCGTTGGGGGTTTGGCAGTCTTCCTCCATGACGACGACGTTCTGCGCGACGTCGGCCATCTTGCGAGTCAGATACCCCGACTCCGCCGTCTTCAAGGCCGTGTCAGCCAGACCCTTTCGGCTCCCGTGCGTCGAGGAGAAGTACTCAAAAACGGAAAGTCCCTCGCGGAAATTCGCACGAATGGGGTTCTCGATGATGCGGCCCGAGGGCTTCGCCATCAGGCCCCGCATGCCGGCCAGCTGCCCGATCTGCTGGATGCCGCCGCGGGCGCCGGAGATCGTCATCATGTAGATGGGGTTTAAGTAACGCTTTCCGTCGCGGATATCGTTCTTGAGATCGGTCATGACCTCTTCCCACACCTGCTCGCGAGCGTGCGTCCAGCAGTCGACGACCTGGTTATAGCGCTCTCCCTCGGTGATGATCCCGCGTTCGTACCCTTTCTCGATCTTGGCGACCTCTCCCTCTGCCTTCTTCAAGATCTCGATCTTGCGTTTCGGTTTTTTAAGATCGTGAATCGAAAACGACAACCCTCCCCGCGTCGCACTCTTAAAACCCATCTCCTTGATGCTGTCCAAGAGCCCCAGGGTCTTGTCGCGCCCGAGAACCGTATGACACTCGGCGATGATGGCCGAGAGGTTCTTGGATCCGAGCGTCAAGTTGTAGAAAGGAAGTCCTGCCGGCAGGATGTCGTTGAAGAGAATGCGCCCGACGGTCGTGACGTAGCGGCCGCCCTTCTCCGGCTCTTGGATCCCGTGCTCGCCCACGACGCGCCGCCCTTCACACATGCGCACGCGGATGCGTGTGTGCATCGAGATCTTCCGGGCGGAAAAAGCCGCAATCGCCTCATTGAAATCGGAGAACGCCTTCCCTTCCCCTTTTTCCCCTTCGACCTCCGATGTGAGGTAGTGAGACCCCAATACCATTTCCTGCGAAGGGGTCATGATCGGGTTGCCATGCGCGGGCGAGAAGATGTTGTGCACCGAGAGCATCAGGGTCGACGCCTCGATCTGAGCCTCAATGGACAGAGGCAAGTGCACTGACATCGTGTCGCCGTCAAAGTCGGCGTTGAACCCATGGCAGACCAGCGGATGGATGCGGATCGCGTTCCCCTCCACCAGGACCGGCTCAAACGCCTGGATCCCCATCCGGTGGAGGGTCGGCGCGCGATTCAGGAGCACCGGGTGGCGCTGGATCACCTCATCCAGGACGTCCCAGACCACGTCGTCCCGCCGCTCGAGCATGCGCTTGGCGCTCTTGATGGTATCGACAAGCCCTTTCTCCTTGAGGCGCCGGATGATGAACGGTTGGAAAAGCTCGAGCGCAATCTTCTTCGGCAACCCGCACTGGTGGAGCTTAAGCTCGGGGCCCACCACGATCACCGAACGCGCAGAGTAGTCCACGCGCTTTCCCAAAAGGTTCTCGCGGAAACGCCCCTGCTTTCCCTTGATCATGTCTGTCAGGGATTTCAAGGGGCGATTGTTGGAACCGATTAAGGGACGTTTCGAGCGGGTGTTGTCGAAGAGGGCATCCACCGCTTGCTGGAGCATCCGCTTCTCGTTGCGGATGATCACCTCGGGAGCATTGAGATCGATAAGCTTCTTCAGGCGATTGTTGCGGTTGATGACACGCCGGTAGAGGTCGTTCAAGTCTGAGGTGGCAAAGTTGCCGCTCTCGAGGAACACCAGGGGCCGCAGATCCGGGGGAATCACCGGCACCACGTCCATGATGACCCAATCGGGCTGGTTTTCGGAAGCGATGATGGAATCCACAAGCTTCAGGCGGTTCGCGATGTCGCGGATCTTCTGTTTGGAGGAGGTCTTGGCGAGGCCGGCTCTGAGGTCGCGCGCGAGTTTCTTAAGATCAATGCGGCGCAGGAGCTGGCGGATCGCCTCAGCTCCCATCTCGGTCCGGAACTTCGTGGCGCCGTATTTCTCCTGCGCCTGGCGGTATTCCTCCTCCGTGAGGAGCTGACAGGCCTTCAAGGGAGTCTCACCGGGATCCACCACCGCGTAATCCTGGTAGTAGATGACCCGTTCGAGGTCGGCCATCTTCATTGCCAGAAGCGTACCCAAGCGGCTCGGCACCGACTTAAAGAACCAGATGTGGACGACCGGGGCGGCGAGCGTGATATGCCCCATGCGCTTGCGCCGGACCCGCGAATGGGTCACCTTCACCCCGCAGCGGTCGCAGATGATCCCCTTGTGCTTGATCCCCTTATACTTGCCGCAGAAGCATTCCCAGTCCTTCTCCGGCCCGAAGATCCGCTCGCAAAAGAGGCCGTCGCGCTCGGCTCGATAGGTCCGGTAGTTGATGGTCTCAGGCTTCTTGACCTCGCCGTAGGACCAACTCCGGATGACCTCCGAAGAGGCCAGGCGTATCTGGACGCTCGAGTACTCGTTGATCCGCTCGAAAGTTTCCTGCTGCTGGAGCATTGAAACCTCCTTAACCTATCTGAAAATCAAAGACCCAAAGCTCGTTATTATAATAAACTGAGCGTCTCCCGACAAACGCGAACCGCCGCGAGTTTCCCCAGTTTGTGCACAGATCCCTGCTCATGCCAAAGTGGCGTGATTCTATACCGGCTGGTTCCATAATAGGAGAAACCTTCCAGCCT
>SBBH01000069.1 GCA_005239795.1 Planctomycetales bacterium | reverse complement strand
GGATCTTGTCGACGACCTCCCCCTTCACCACGAGGAAGCCCTGGCCCTTGCCGGCCGCGATCCCGAGGTCCGCCTCGCGCGCCTCGCCGGGGCCGTTCACCACGCACCCCAGAATGGAAATGCGCAAAGGCTTTTTAATCCCGCGGTCTTTGAGGCGTTTTTCTACATCGCGCACCGCCTGCTCGAGGTCGAGCTCCACGCGCCCGCAGGTGGGGCAGGCGATCACCTCCGGGGAGAGGATCCGCCGGCCAGAGGCTTTCAGGATGTCGAAACAGACCGGAATCTCCTGGACGGCGTTCCCGGTCAAGGACACGCGGATCGTGTCGCCGATCCCCTCCATGAGGAGCTGTCCCAGCCCCACCGCGGACTTCACGATCCCGTAGGGCCCCATCCCCGCCTCGGTGATGCCGATGTGGAAGGGGTAGTCGCAGAGCGCCGCGAGCTTCCGGTACGACTCGACACAGTGGTAGATGTCGGTGGATTTGACCGACAGGATGATCTCGCGATAGCCAAGCTTCTCGCAGAACTCGACGTAGCGCAGGGCCGACTCGCAGAACGCCTCGGGGCAGGGGAAGCCGTACTTGGCCAGGAGGTCCTTCTCGAGCGAGCCGGAGTTGACGCCGATCCGCATCGGGACGTTCTTGTTCTGGGCGGCCAGGACCACCTCGCGGAACTTGTCCATGCCGCCGAGGTTCCCGGGATTGATCCGGATCTTGTCGGCCCCCGCCTGGATTGAGCCCAAGGCCATCCTGTGGTTGAAATGGATGTCCGCGATGAACGGGACCTTCATCGCCGCCTTGATCGCCGCGACGTTCGCCAGCCCCTCGGAATTGGCGACCGTGACGCGGATGAGCTCGCATCCGGCCTCTTCGAGTTCCCGCACCTCCCGGATCACCGCGTCCTTGTCGGCCGTGTCGGCGACGGTCATCGACTGCACCCAGATGGGAGAGTCCCCTCCCACCACGAGATTCCCGACCTTCACCTCGCGGGTCTTGCGCCGCGGGGGACGCTCCAGAAGCGATGCCGCGCTCGACATTGACGAGATTTTATCGCCGTTCCCGGGCAGACGCCAGCGACGCGCATCTTCCGCGCGGCCCCCCAGAAGTGCAAACCGCGCGATGCAGATGGCCTACGATATGCGAAATCGCTCGGAGAGGGGGGGATTCGAACCCCCGGTACAGTGTTACCCGTACAACGGCTTAGCAAGCCGTCGCCTTCAGCCGCTCGGCCACCTCTCCAGAAGGCCGCGGCACTATACAGAAACGGGGCGCGGTGATCACGCGCCGCGCAAGACTCAATTCAGATCGGGCCCCGTGACCGGCCCCAGCGGGGAGACCCCGCTGCCCAGGCCCGTCAAGCGGGCCCAGAGCGTCGCCGGGTCGACGGCAAAGACCTCCGCGGCCTCGGCGGGCCGGATGACCCAGGCCCCTTGGCGGAGCTCCTCGTCCAGTTGTCCGGCGCCCCAGCCGGCGTATCCGAGATAGCATCGGACAGGTCCGGAGGAGCCGTTTTCCGCCGCAAACGCTTTTTGCAGTCCATCGGGCGTGCCGCCCAGGTAGACCCCTTTGCAGATGGGGTTCAGCTGGAGATCGGGTTCGGCGAGCCCGTGAAGAAACAGGATATGGTCGGTTTGCACGGGCCCTCCTTGGAACGCGTGGCCCGCCGGGCCGGGGGGGATCAGTTCCTTGGGAAGGATCTGGTCAAGCGCGACGGACGTCGGGCGATTCACGATGAGGCCCATCGTGCCGTCCTCGTTGTGCTCGCAGACGAGGATCACCGCCCGCACGAAATTGGGATCGACAAGCCCTGGGGACGCGACCAGGAAGGTCCCTTTTTTGACCGGAAACTTCTCCATCGCTTGAATCTTACACCACCGCCCCGGGAAGATGATCTGATTCGTGGGTTGTGAGAGAATCCAACCCCCGCTAGAATTCCCCGGCTTCATCCAGGGGTACCCAAGCGGCCAAAGGGGGCAGACTGTAAATCTGCTGGCTCACGCCTTCGGGGGTTCGAATCCCTCCCCCTGGAATTTTATACACGTGATTATTTCGCCGGCATATTGACCCATATCAATAAAAATTTCCCAAAAAAAGTGGATATCAAACGTTCGTTTGATATGCTGCCGGCATGGAACAGCTCCCCCTCACGGACAAACAGCAGCGCATTCTCTCTTTTATCGCCGACGAGATACGCGCCAAGAGCCGTCCCCCCACCGTGCGGGAGATCGGCCAGAAATTCCGGCTCTCCTCCTCGTGCACCGCTTACCGCCATGTCCAAGCGCTCCACAAGAAAGGGTACCTCACCATGAGCCGGTCGCACCGCGGGATCGCGCTCGCGGAGAATCTGCGCGCGGGAGACCGCCTGCCCCTCATGGGCCGCGTCGCCGCCGGCGCCCCGACCTTGTCGGAGGAATCGATCGAGGACCGCGTCGACCTCAATGCGCTCTTTCCCGCGAGGCCCGGCACATTCCTCCTGCGCGTCAAGGGAGACAGCATGGTGGACGCGGGGATCCGCGACGGAGACCTGGTGGTCGTAGAACGGCGCCCGACGGCGCGCGACGGCCAGATCGTCGTGGCCTTGGTTGACGGCGAGGCGACCGTGAAGCGGCTGGGACGCCTCAAGGGAGAGCCCGCCCTCTTTCCCGAGAACCCGGAGTACGCGCCGATCGCACTGGCCGAGGCGGTTGATACCGCGATCGTCGGACGCGTCACGGGCGTGGTGAGAAAACTTTAGTCGTCACGTGTCATGAGTCACGCGTCACGCAAGTAACGCCGTTTCGCGCGCATGTCACGAGTATCCCCAGTTTGAGGAGCCGATAAACCAGTAAAGAGGCACCTCCTTTTATCTGAAGGGGTTTGTGTTCACGCAAATCCCTGG
>SBBH01000121.1 GCA_005239795.1 Planctomycetales bacterium | reverse complement strand
TTCCTTGCTCTGCTCCGTCAGGTGGTCGATCACCCCTCTTTTGTCGGAGCATCTCGTCAGATCGCTTCAGCGATTTTTACAGCCGGCTAAAGGATTACAAATTTCCAGGAAAAAAATAGGGAAAAAGAATTCAAGATTCAAGTTTCAAGCGCCGATAGTCGAAATAGGGTGCTTTGCAGGCCCACAGGGCGCCCCGGAGGTATCGTCAGGTGGCAAGGAGGGGGAGACAGTGTGGGCAAGAAGGGGGGATTTTTATGCCAGATGTGACAGCGACAAGCGGAGGACTGTCGGCGGCGGCGAGCGCCGCGCGTGCCGTTGAAATCCAGGGGGGGGCTCCCCGGGCGCGCGCGAGCGCCCCTGCGGAGGATCCTGCGCGGGAGCCTGTGCCCCCCTTGGGGGCGGGGATCTTGGGGTCCGACCGTGTGGAGATCCAGGGAGGCGTCCAGCCTGTCGAGAGCGGCGGGGATTCGGAATCGAGTTTTTCGGGGGCCGAGGCGCCCCCCAGGCGGAGCAATCAAGTCGTTTTCAATACGGATTATGCGACCTTCCAGAGCGCGATCAGCGTGGGAGACCAAGAGATCGCGCGGATTCCGCCGGATGCCCTTTTGCGGGTCCGGCAGAGCGTCGGCGAGTTCGTCCAGAATAACTTCAGTGCCGCCACGCCGGAGGACCGGGTGGGGGATCTCCTCGGCCAGCAGGTTGACGAAGAGGGATAACGGTGTGGGGGGGGTGCGTTCGGGCCCCGTCCGCTTAAAAGCGGGCGGGGCCTGTGTGTTTTTAGGCCGGTTCGGGGGGGAGCGGGGTGTTCCGCTTCAAGGAACGCACGAGGTCAGAGATGTCCGCGACCTTTTCCTGGCAGAGGAGTTTTTCGATCTCCTGCACGGCAATCGCGGCCGCGCGGGGATCGAAAAAATTCCAAGTGCCGATCTGGACGGCCGCGGCTCCGGCGACCATGAGTTCTAGAACGTCCTCGGGGGAGGAGGCGCCGCCGCTGGCGACGATCGGGAGATCCGTTTCTCCGGCGGCGCGGTGGACCGCCGCGAGGGCCAGGGGTTTGATGGCGGGGCCTGAGAGCCCCCCGGTGTTGTTGGCCAGCACAGGCGCGCGCCTGCGCCAGTCGATGGCCATGCCGACATAGGTGTTTGCGATCGTCACCGCATCGGCCCCCCCTTGGGCAGCCGCCCGGAGAAAGGGAGCCAGGCTCGTCACGTTGGGGGATAGCTTGACCCAGAGGGGGCGCGTGAACGCCCGGCGGCAGTCGGCCGTGATCCGGAGGACCAAGTCGGGATCGTGCCCGAATTCGAGCCCTCCCTGTTTAACATTCGGACAGGAGAGGTTCACCTCCAAGACCTCGATCGGCGCCACCTCCTGGAGTTTTTTGGCGAGCGCGTCGTATTCCTCCGGCGTGTCGCCGAAAATTGAGACGATCCGAACGGTCTTGAGTTTTGAAAGCCATCCGACGACATGCTCCAGAAAATAATCGAGCCCCTTCCCCTCGAGGCCGATGGCGTTCAGCATTCCGCAGGGGGTCTCTGCCGTGCGCGGCGGGGAGTTCCCAGCGCGCGCCCGCAGGCCGATGCTCTTTCCGATGATCCCACCGGGAGCTGCCAGATCTACGAGGTCCGAAAACGGCTCCCCGAAGCCGAAGGTCCCCGAGGCGGCGATAATGGGATTGGCGAGGGAGAGTTTTCCGACGCGGACCGCGAGCGTCGTCATGGAGATTCCGCCGGATGCGTCCAGAGCCGGAAAGCCAGGAGCGCCGTGCCCGTGCAGATCGCGGCATCCGCCACGTTGAAGGTGGGCCAGACGTGCCGCTCCCCGGAAAACTCCACGTAGAACTCGAGGAAATCCCGCACGAATCCGTAGAAGACCCGGTCGACGAGGTTTCCCACGGCCCCCCCGAGAATGAGCCCCACGGCGAGGGCAAAGGGGAGCCCGAGCCGGGCGCTCGAGGCGGCGAAGATCCAGCCAATGAAAAGGATCGCGCCGCAGGAGACGCCGATGAAAACGGCGTTGGCGCCGGCGTTGCCGGCCAAAAGTCCGAAGACGCCGCCGGTGTTTTCGCGGGGGACGATGGCGAAAAAACCGGGGATCACAGGGAAAGGGTCGCCCACCCAAAGCGTCTGTTTGGAGAAGAGATCCGCCGCGAGAATGAGGAGCGCCAGCGCCAGGGTCGAGGCCCAGAGGGCCTGTCTAGGCAGGCCCGCCCCGGGTCTCTTCGCTGCGTTTGCAGTCGATGCAGAGTCGTGCATAGGGGATCGCAAGAATCCGGGCCTTGCCGATTTTCTTGTTGCATCCCTCGCAGGTGCCGTAAGTCCCGGTGTCGATCCTTTGGATGGCCGCTTCGATCTCCTTCAGGGCCTCGGTCTCGTTTTCGATGAGGCCGATCGTGAATTCCTGCTCGAAGTTGTCGGAGCCAAGCTCCGCGAAATTAGAGATGTCCTGGGAGGCGGCTTCCTGACCTGTTTTGTTCAAGGCCTCGTCTTCCATGTGGGAGACGTCTCCTGAGAGGATCCGGCGCTTGGCCATGAGGATTTTCTTGATGCGCGCGAGTTCCGGCGTCAGCCGCACGAGAGTGCGCCGCGCGGGAGGGGCTTTGGGCATGGTCGCTGAAGCGCTCTTCCGGATCTTCGGCATAAACTGCGGCATTATAGAGGCCGGGAAGGGTGTGTCAAGGCGCAGTCCCGCGAGTTTCCCCAGTTTGTGCACAGATCCCTGCTCATGCCAAAGTGGCGTGATTCTATACCGGCTGGTTCCATAATAGGAGAAACCTTCCAGCCT
>SBBH01000169.1 GCA_005239795.1 Planctomycetales bacterium | reverse complement strand
GAAGAAGAATTTCCAGGCTATGCACTGCGGGTGGCATGCAGCGAAACCCAGAAGTGATGATCCTGATTGGGAACCTAGTCAAAGAAACAGAAGATATTCTGAGCTACAGGCACTACCTCCAGCACAAGACGCTCATGCCGACTTTTCGCGTTCAATCCGCCTCTGGGGGTTGGTCTCATAGGCTCCCGCCAAAAGCGCCGAAGGTTGAGCATGGAGAGATTCCACTCTGGAGGGAGATCCTTGTCGAAAATTGGGGACGTCTGATCCCGGCGGAACAAAAAACCTCGGACGACCTGGCGATTTTCATGCGGACCGCAGATCGTGCATTTGAATATTTCACCGATTACCTGGATTGGCTCACCCTGCCAGCTTCTTCATTTTCAATCCGTTATGAGGATGCGGGACGTCCGATGCCCCTGGGAAAGGACGGGCGTCTTGGTTTGGGACCTCGCTCTGTTCGAGGTCTCGACATCGTCGCGCGGCCTCCTCCCCCGAAAAACGGACCCGATCAACACTGGATGCTTGGGTCCAGTTCCAAGTAAATCGGTTTTGGCAATGGGAACGCGTAGGGAGAGGGAAACGCAGTTCGCACAGGACCCCGGCGGCTCCTCGATGTCAAGCCAGCTCGTCTGGGGTGCCTACATGCTCCTCGGAGACGCGCTCGAATTCCGTCATCGCCAAGAGGGGCGGAAGACCGATTCGACGCACTATGCCCCAGCCGCCGCGGGGAGCATCGTCCTCATCGTCGATGCCTTCGGAAACTGGCTCGACGAGTCGATCGCGCAACTCGGATTTTTCGATAAGAAGATTCTGCCCCTGGCGTCTGAACAGCCCCTGCAGAAGTATTACAAGCTGGCGGAGGCTGCGGGGAAGTCTCTTCCCAACAATGCCGACCTGTCCATGGCGATCGATCTCAGGAACGAGATTGTCCATTACCTGCCCCGGGGGTTACGCACAGAGGGGAATGTTCCTCCCTGGCTGGTCGAATTGGATCGGCGCAGCCTCCTCATTCCCGTCACCGACTCGTCGGCGCCCTGGTCTCTCCCCGACAAGGTCTCTTCTTATGCTCTCGCCTACTGGACGTGGGAGGTCGTCGACACGGCACTTCAACACTTTTTGGATGCGATCGGCCGACAGAAATCGATTTCCCTGGGAGGCGCCGTCGAGAACTTCAGTCTCTACCGGGATTTCTGCCGCCCAGCCGATCTTGCAGAATTCGATCGGGCCAACGAACCCGTGACGAAAGCCGCTGCACAGTAGACACCCGCCACAGGCCGCCTTTCTGGGCAGGGATCCCGCGGGCGGTGAGCTCCCGTGCGATCCGGGCGAGGGACCAGCCGCGGGTGCGGAGACGGCGCATCAGGCGGATGGTGTGGATTTCGTCGGGGACCTCGACGATCTGGCCAATGTCGTCGCGCTGGTGCCCGTAGGGGAGCCAGCCGCCGGTGTAGCCACCCTCGGCGCGTTTTCTGGCCTTGCCCTTGCTCAAGCGTTCGTAGATGACCCGGCCTTCGAACTCGGCCAGGGAGGCCATGATGTTGCGGAAGAGCTGGCCGGCGGGCGTGGAAGTGTCGACGCCTTCGCGGAGGTAGACGGTGGCGGCGCCGGCGGCGCGCAGGGCCTGGTCGATCTCGATCAGGTCCTTGACCGAGCGGCCGGCGCGGTCGATCGACGGGAAGACGGCGACCTGGAAGGCTCCCGCCCGGGCATCGGCCAGCAGGCGGGTCAGGGCCAGGCGGTCCCGCTGGTAGCCGGAAATCCCCTCCTCGCGGTAGAGGCCGGCGGGCTGCCAGCCACGGTAGGCGATGTAGCGGTTGACCTCCGTTTCCTGGGCACCGAGGCCGTAGCCGTGCTTCGCGGAGCGCTCCTGGGAGACCCTGACGTACCCCGCCGCCAATGTCCGATCCGTGTCCGGTGCCATGCGGACAGATGAGGCCATGAAAAACCGGCCCAGGGAAGGGAAGTTCTCGATCCACTACGCGGAAACCCCTTTCCAGACCACCCTCGTTTTGTTTCGGGGGCACCCATGGGTTTCCTGGGCCGGTTTTTCTAACGATTTCCGGAGGAGGGGGGCGCGCGCCCTCGCGGCCCGTATCCACCGATTCCGCCGCAACGCTTTGACGTGCCGAACCCTGCGGTCTCCTGCCGACCATGGTGTCAAAGACACTGGGGAGGACCTCAATTTCCCATTACCGGAGGCCGCTTGGCATGGGTCCGCCGCTACGATTTTGAGGACACAACGGTGACCCAACGCTCCCTTTTGGCTTGCACTTCGAGGACAGAGATGTCTCGGTCCCACCGGCGGATGCCGAGTCGCAAAAGACTCCGTACTCCAGCTCCAGGTGGGACAGCTGGGACCGGACCGGGAACAAGTGCTGGCCGTTGTGCATGAGGCGCGCGGGTTGCAACCGACCGCCCTGGAAGGCGTCCAGTATCCATCGACACAAGAAGCACTTTTCCACGCGCGCGCCGGCGATCTCGATCGCCTCCTGGACCCACTGGGGAAGGTCGGACGGCCTTTTTTCGCTTCGCTCGCTTTTTTCGCATGGCGGCTCGGCGACAGTGAACAGGGGAAAGTCCGGATCCCGGCCAGGGGTGATTGGTCTGTTGGGTATGGTTTGCATTCCCTTTCCCTGGGTGGAAGGGACGGCTTCGACCACGGCCCCCGGGCGAGGGATTGCGCGGTTTGCCAGATCTAGGT
>SBBH01000211.1 GCA_005239795.1 Planctomycetales bacterium | reverse complement strand
CGCTGGGAGCTCGCGGCGACGGCGTCCTCAGGCGTGAAGGCGGGACGCGACGGCGCCCCGTCCCGAAGAGCCAGCAGATTCATGATCCCGCGGTGGGCCGAGGCCACGAGCCCCAATTCGAGGCGCGTCGCCTCCGGCTCGAGATCCACCGCCAGGATCACCCCTTCCACCGCGTCCAATCCCAGCGCGCGGATGATCTTCTCTGGATCGGGCCCCCGCCCCTCCGGGGGGACGTCCGAGCGGATCTTCTCCCGGACCGTCTTGGGATCCCAGCAGATGAGGATGTCCTGCTGGATCGGACGGGCGCGCGCCTTCTTCACCTGCGGCATCCCGGCCAGGGAGCGCTCGGCCCCCCCCCGTTTGTGATTCGAGACCACCTCTTTCAGAACCTCCACCCGATTGGATGAAAACAACTTGTTTCCCATCAAAACCCAACCGCCAACCCGAATGGTTTTGCCGTCGCGGATGGACTCTTCGATATGAAGTGTCTCCCCCTGGAACTCCTCTGTCCTCCTGCGGATCTCCTTCCCCTTCTTCCGGGCGCTCACCTGATCAGCTTCTTCCAACCGAGGAAGGAGCCGTTCGTACTCCTTGGCGTCGACCTCGGCGATCAGGATCCCCTCGAACGGATCTGTTGCACCCTCGGATTCTCCCTCGGCGGCTTCCTCTTCCGATTTTCCCCTTGGGCGGCGCTCCCGCTTGCGTTTGGCGTTCTCTTGGACGCTCTCGGCGATCCCGCCGACTGCGAGGACCAGGCTCCCCCGCACCACACGCCGCCACTCTTCAAAAGACGCTCCCGTCGCCTCGCGCGCGTTGTCGCTCCATTGGTCGACCTCCATCCTTTTGCGCAGGGGACCCAGGAATTTTTTCACCTGGGGGTCCTCCCAGGTCTTGAGGATCGGGTTCTCATCCCAATCTTTAAGAAGCTTCGGGACGTCCGGGACGATGGTCACGATCTCGCCGAAACGCTCGGGGATGATCTCCTCCGGGCGCGGGGCGGCGAACGCCTGCCCGAGGACAAAAAGTCCTCCGGCGACAGCCAGAATGGCGCGTTTCATTTATTGTTCTCCTCTTTTTTTCTGGCGTGCCGGGGAGGTTCGCCGTAGCGGAATCCCGCGTTCGGGTTGCGGGGATCGAAGGCGAACGCCCCGCGGTTCCTCAAGAAATCTTTGAGGAGGACCGCAGGGATCGCGAACCCCAACCCCTCGGCGGACGCATCGGTGATCTTCATGTTCGTCACCCCGACCACCTCGCCGCGCAGGTTGAGGAGCGGCCCCCCGGAGTTCCCCGGGCTGATCGCCGCCGTAGTCTGGATATAGACCGAGCCGCCGAGGGCGCGGCTCTTCTTGCTCACGATCCCTTCCGACACGGTCCACTCGAGCCCCAGGGGATTCCCGATCGCGAAAACCGTCTGCCCCTCTTGGAGATCGTTGGAATCCCCGATCGGAAGGGACTGGAACGTCCCCGTCCCTTCCTCGACCGCGAGAAGCGCCAGGTCAGCGTGGGGATTTGTGGCCACGATCCGGACCTTGCCGCAGATGCGTTTGGTCAGCTCCTGTCCCTCCCGGCGGAAGGCGGTCACGGAGATCCGCGTCTCACCCGCGACAACGTGGTCATTGGTGATCACATAGCCGGAAGGATGGACCACGAAGCCGGTCCCCAGGGCCACGGGGGTGCGCACCAGCACCACCGCTGGGGCGCAGCGGTCGATGTTTTCCTTAACAGTGAGTTCGGACTGATCCGGCGCCGTCCGCCAGAGATCATCCGTCTCGGCCGTCCGGACATCCTTCTCCCCTTCAGGAACGATCCGGTCCACCTCGTCCACCGGGATCTCGACGACCTGGAACCCCAGATCCACCACCACCCGGTCTGCCTTTTTCTTGAGGATCTCTCCCTTGACCGAACAGCCGTTCCTCAAGTAGACCGTGTCGGCCGAAACCGCCAGGGCGGCGGAAAACAAAATGGTGGCGGATCCGTGCGTCACAAAGCGCATGTCAACCTGAAACCCCCATCATACACCCTTCAAAAGGTGCCGGGCGATCACAAGATGCTGTATTTCGGTGGTCCCTTCGTAGATCCTCAAGGCCCGGACGGCCCGGTACAGCCGGTCGACCGGGTGGTCGGCCAGGACGCCGGCGCCTCCCAGGATCTGGACGGCCTGGTCGACGATCCTCTGGGCGGCCTCGGTCGCGTACGCCTTGGCCATCGCCGATTCCATCGTGACCCGTTGCGTGGAGATGTCCGCCAGACGCGCCGCGCGATACACCAGAAGCCTCGCGGCCGCGAGCTCCGTCGCCATCGCGGCCAGCTTCCCCTGGATCATTTGGAACTCGGCCAAGGGTTTTCCGAATTGGCGGCGGCCCGCGGCATGGCGCAGGGCCTCCGCGAGCGCCCGCTCGGCCATCCCGCAGGCGGCGGCTGCCACTGTCGCGCGCAGGCGGTCCAGCGTCGCCATGCCGATCGCAAACCCTTCTCCCTCCCCCCCGACGCGCGCGGACAAGGGGACCTGACAGCGTGCGAAGGTGATTTCCCCCAGAGGGTGCGGGGCGGAAAGGACCTGCGCGCGCGCGAAACGCAGGCCGGGATTGGCCGCCTCCACCAGAAAACAGGAAATCCCCTTCACCCCCTTTATAAGATCCGTCGAGGCGAAAACGAGATAGAAATCCGCGATCCCCGCGTTCGAGATGAAGGTTTTGTGCCCGGACAGGACGTAAAAATCCCCCTCGCGATAGGCGGTCGTGGCGATCGACGAGACATCGGAGCCCGCCTGGGGCTCGGTCATCGCGAAGGCGGCCATCGCCTCTCCCTTGGCCACGGCCGGAAGCCATTTTCTTTTCTGCTCTTCCGATCCAGCCAACGTCACCGGCATCGATCCTAAGCACTGAAGGGCGAAGACGGCGTCCGCCAAAGGGGAGGCGCCGGCCAGGGCCTCGCGGATCATGGCGCAAGCCCGGAAATCCGGCTTCTCGGCCCTTCCTCCATAGGCTGCCGGGACGGCGTAGCCGATCCAGCCGGCCTCTCCCAAGAGTTTTAGGATTTCACGGGCCTGTGCCCGGGCCGCCGTGTCGTCGGCCGGAGCGGGAAGCGCGCCGATCTTCTCGGCCGCGAATTTCGTGGCGTCTGCGGCAAGCGCCGCGTGGCGCTCCTCGAGAAATGGCCCCACGGAAGCGGCGTCGGGCATGCCTAAACGAACTTTGGCGGACGCTTCGCCTTAAACGCCTCGTACGCCTCGCGGAAGGTCGGATTCTCCATGCAGACGGCCTGGATCTTCGCCTCGGCCTCCAGGGCCGCATCGAGATCCATCGACGCCTCGCGGTTCAGCATCTCCTTAGTGATCCCCAGCGCGAAGGACGGCCCTTGCGCGAGCTTTTCGGCCCAGGCGCGCGCCTCGGGAAGGACGCGTTCTTGCCGGACGACGCGCGTGTAGAGGCCGATCCGCTCAGCCGTCTGGGCGTCCACAAAATCCCCAGTCAAAAGGATTTCGGCGGCGCGTCCCGCTCCTACGAGGCGCGGCAACAGCCATGAGGCCCCCATGTCAGCCCCCGAGAGCCCCACCTTCGTAAAGAGAAACGCGATCTTCGCCGACTCCGCCGCGATCCGGATGTCGCACGCCGCCGCGATCACCGCCCCCGCCCCGGCGACCGTCCCATTCAGGGCCGCGACGACAGGCCTTCGGCATTTCCGGATCGCTCCGATGAGCGCCCCGGTGAGGCGCGTGAACTCCAGAAGCTCCTCGGGGGTCCGCCCGAGAAGCCTCCCAATAATCGATTCGACGTCGCCGCCGGAGCAGAAGGCGCGCCCGGCCCCGGTGATCACCACGGCGCGCACGCCTGGCTCGGTATCCAGAGACACGAAGGCGTCCTTCAACTCCTGGTACACCTCGAACGTCAGGGCGTTCAAGCGCTCCGGGCGGTTCAAGGTGATCGTCGCGACACCCGTAGCGGCGTCGAAATGATAGAGGAACGTCGTGTGCGCGATCGCCATGCGGAAATAGGGTCCCGAGTCAGGCGTCGAAAGTCCAGCGTCAAAAGGGATGTCGCCGTTCACCGTTGCAGACGGAACCGGCCGTTCTTCGCTTCCCATGAAAAATCCCTGACATGTCCCTCAAGCCGCGGAAGAAAGGTCTCGCACCAAGAAGCGCCTCCCTGAGGCTTGAAATCAGGATAGAGATACCGCAGGTAGCTTGCGATCAATGGAGCTGTCGCGGCATCCTGACGCGCCAAGGAAACCAGGGCGGCCTCCAAGGATCCCGCCTGCTCCGTCTCCTGTTGGGAAAGACCCAAACAGCACAAGCGAGAAAAGAACATGCGCGAGGCAAAGGTGGCCCAGGACGGTCTCCGTTTCTCTAAAGTTCCACAGATCTTTCTGAACTCGACCGCCGCCGAACCCGAGGGCCCCCTCAAGTCGAACCGCATGTAAGGCGTTTGAAATCCTTGTCTTTCGGGCCAATCGTCCCCTTCGAAAGGGGTCACGATCACGATGTCCACTTCCTTCTGGCTCGATAAGACCCGATGGGTGCTCCGTCCCTTCTTTGCAAAGACACGAGAAAATCCCCTCGGTGCCAACGCGCCATCAACCTTATCCACCGAGAACAAAACGATCTCCACAGGACAGCGCCTTGAGCTTTCCAACACGCAAACAACGTCATAGACCTCATTCATCCCGGCCGTTTGGATAGGCTTTCCCGTCTTGTTGTCTACCCATGCAAATGTCGCAATCCATTCTTCCTCTTCTCCAACGGGAACAATCCATCGCGACTCCATCGTGATATCTAGATTCCATGTCATTGTTCCCATCCTCCTGCCTGAATCGGGGAGTTGCGCCAGATTCGGCGCGAAAGGCAAGCACCCTGTCACATCGACGATGCGAACGGGATTTCTTTCCCCTTTGGGCTGATGGGCCTTCAGCATGCCCACTGTGGCGTGGCGGCATTTTTCCTCCACGCTCCAGGATACGATCTGCAGGGATTCCGACCTCCCCTCGAGTCCGCGCTCGAGAAGGCTCAGGACCTGACGCTTGTATTCCTCTCCGAACAAAATCCACGTAGAAGGGTAATGAATCGCGTCCACCCACCAGAATCGCTTCCTCTCCCCCATCTTCGACCAGACGCTTCTCATCGGAGGAGAGACAATGTCGTATCGCGGCTGGATCCAGAGCACCGGACGGTCACCGACCTGCCCCGCCCAGGATTCCAGATCGATTCCCGTCGGGAATGCCCAGCGCTTGATGAACCAGCTCAAGACGGAACTCCCAACCCTTTCCCGCAACTCATACCAAGGGTCATAGAGACTCTCGAAAACGCCGCATTTCACCTCTGGACCCTCCGCCATGATCATTAACGCCATCGGGGAGCCGAGCGAAATCCCGCAGACGGCGATCCGGTCGGCCCGCAATCCCTTGATCCCCTTGAAAGCCTGGTAGGCGTCGCGCACATCCTCCGGAAAATCGCGAAGGGAAGGGGAGCCCTCGCTCAATCCCTGCCCCCGATAGTCGTAAAGAAACACCTGATAACCGGCCTGTTGAAGAAAGCGGGCCTGATCCGCCTTCCAGACGCACCCGCCGCTGTGGCCGCTGCAGAAGAAGATCGCTCCTTTGGGATCCGCGCAGTCGAAAAACCACCCCTGCAATTTCTTCCCCGATCGCGTGGCGATCTGTACATCTTGGGCGCAAAGCCTCGTGGCAAGAGGAGGAAGCACCCCCAAATCATCCATCATCCCCTGATAGCCGAGAGCGCGGTCCGAGACGATGCGGTTCACGGGATTGCAGCCGGACAGGGCGCCCCCTGCGGCTACAAGAAGGAAGAAAGTCAGGCGTCGGGATCTCATCTCACATGCATAAAACTTTCCTCATCCCCTGCCATGCAGAACCACCGCCTGCCCGGTCGCCTTCGCAGACGGCAGGCAGAGCTTCGCGACCGCGCGGGCGACCTCTCGGGGTGTGATGAGACGTTTCTGGTGGACACTGTTCAAGATCAACCGGAGCGCCTCCTTGGGGGTCTTGCCGGTCTTCTGCACGATGCGCGCCACGGATTGGCGCGTGAGATCGGTGTCCACGAACCCCGGACAGACGGCATTGACGCGGACGCCGACCCCGGATAGTTCCGCCGCGGCCGAGCGCGTGAGCCCCAGGACACCGTGCTTGGCGGCGGCGTAGGCGGCGATGTAGGGCCCGCCACCCCCTTCCAAGGCGGCGGTCGAAGCGATGTTCACGACTCGCCCGCGGCGGCGCACGAGCTCCGGCAGGAACGCCTGCATCGCCAAAAAGGTCCCCGTGAGATTGACGGCGATCGTCCGGTGCCATTCCCTCAAGGAAAGCTTCGCCAAGGGAGCCGTCGGGGCGATCCCGGCGCTGTTGACGAGAATGTCGATCGATTTTAAATGCCGGCCGGCGAGCCGCGCCAAAGTCCGGACGTTCTCGGGCTTCGTGACGTCGCAGGGGACCGCCCAGGCGCGACCGCCCCGCTTGCGAATCGCCAGGACCGTATGCACGATCTGGCTCTGCGTGCGTGCCGAGATCACAACGCGCGCCCCCTCGGCGGCCAAAAATTCGGCGCAGGCCTGCCCGATCCCGCGGCCGCCTCCCACGACCACCGCCCCCTGCCCTGAGAGCGCCTTTCGCATGAGAAGAACACTTTCTCCCCGGCCCGCGCACCCGGTCAAGGAGATTCATATTTGGAGCTTGGGATTTTGGATTTCGATGCGTTAGCATCGCGCCATGTCGCTTGAGGCGATCCAGAACCGGATCAAACGGCTCGCCGCCAACGTCAACAAGGTCATCTACGGAAAGGAAGACCCGGTCCGGCTGGCCCTGGTGGGGCTTCTGGCCAGAGGGCACATCCTGATCGAGGATGTCCCCGGCGTGGGAAAGACGATGCTGGCCCGGGCGATCGCCCGCTCCGTCAGCGCAACCTACAAGCGGATCCAGTTCACGCCGGATCTCCTCCCCACCGACGTCACAGGGGTCTCGATCTATAACCAAAAGACAGGCGATTTCGAATTCCATCCCGGGCCGGTCTTCACGAACATCCTTCTGGCCGACGAGATCAACCGAGCGACGCCCCGCACGCAATCGGCGCTCCTGGAGTGCATGGACGAGTCCCAGGTGACGGTGGACGGCAAGCCCCATCCCCTGCCGCCCCTTTATTTTGTGATCGCGACGCAGAACCCGATCGAACAGCAGGGAACCTATCCTTTGCCCGAAGCCCAGCTCGACCGGTTCATGCTCCGGATCCGCCTGGGCTACACCCCCGCGGACGTCGAAATGGCGATCCTTGAAAAACAGATCGCGGTCCACCCCATTGAATCTCTGGAACCCGTGGCCACGACAGACGAGATCCGCGCGATCCAGAACGCCGTCCGCCAGGTCCATGTGAGCGAGGCGATCCGCGACTACATCATCCGGATCGTGACCCGGACCCGCGAGCACGAGGACATCCTCCTGGGCGCCAGCCCCCGGGGATCGCTCGCCATGATGCGGGGGGCGCAGGCGCTGGCCCTCATCGAGGGGCAGGCCTTCGTCTCGCCGCACCACGCCAAGCGGATCGCCCTGGGCGTCCTGGCGCACCGCCTCATCCTGACCCCACCGGCGCGCCTGTCGGGCGTCACGCCCGAGACGCTCGTGGAGGACATTTTGAACGCCGTTGAGGTCCCGACACAGGAGGCCTCTCCGAAAACCTCACAGAAGTGAAAGCCTTCTTCCTCACGCTTTCGGTTCTGGCGCTTTTGTCGGGCCTCGTGGCAGGCCTCCCCTCCCTGACAGCCCTTGGTGGAGCCCTCCCCCTTTTTCTCCTGGTCCTGAGGGCGTTCGCCTCTCGGAGTCTTTCCGGAATCTCGGCGCGCCGCTCCGTGAAACCCTGGGCCAGCGAGGATCAGACGCTTCTCGTGGAGATCGAGATCAAAAACAGCGGGAACCTCCCCGCCTTCGCCCTCACTGTCGAAGACCAGTTCACGCCCGACCGGGACGGCTCGAAATCCGCGCGTTTGGAGGGGATCCTCTGGCCCGGCGCGCGGACGACCGTGGCCTACCCCGCCGCCTGCACCAAGCGGCGCGGCGCCTTCACGGTGGGCCCCCTGACCCTCAAAAACTCGGACCCCCTGGGACTTTTCACCTTCCGGCGGACGATCCCCTCAAGCGCCGTCATGACCGTCACCCCCCGGCTCTTTCCCATCGACGCGATGCCTCTTGAAGGGCGGAACCGCTGGGACACCCTGGGCCAGCGCACGGCGCTCAAGGCGGGGAACTCCCTCAATTTCTTCGGGACGCGCGAGTACCGCCAGGGGGACAACACCCGGTTCATCCATTGGCCCTCCACCGCGCGCTCCGGGAAATGGATCGTCAAGGAATTCGAGAGCGACCTCGCTTCCGAAGTCACGCTCCTCCTCGACCTGCACTATTTTACCCTCAAGGGATCCGGCCGGGAGACGACGCTCGACTATGCCGCACGGATCGCCGGGTCCGTAGCCCGCCATGCGATCGCCAGGGCGAGCCAGGTCCAGCTCGTGGCCCATGGGAAGGAGCTCGTCCACATCCCGCTGGGAGGAGGCTCCTTCCACCTGATGACGATCCTGGACGCCCTGGCCAAGCTTTCCGCCTCGGGGGAGACGCCGATCGAGGACGCCCTTCTGCAAACGGTTCCCCTCGCCAACGGCGGTTCGACGCTGGTGATCATCTTCAACAGCGTGAATCTGGACCTCGTGAAGTACATCAATGCCCTCACGATCCTGCGCGCCAAGGGGGTCCGAATCATCGCGGTCCTGATCGACGACAACACGTTCCTGGACCTCTGGGAAGGAACCGAGCGCAAGAAGGTCGACGCCACGTTCATCCCGGACATCCTGAAGCTCCTAATGACCCAAGGGGTGACGGCGTATCTGGCCCGCCGAGGGGATGATCTCTCACAGGTATTTCTAAAACCATTCATCCCATGACTGCTATGTCCAAACACGCGCGCAAAAGATTCCGCCCCTTTACCTACCGCGACTTGCGAGAGATCTTTGCGACGGGGCTCTCTGCCACGGCGGTTCTTGGAACGGTGTCGGCGGCCATTGGATTTCTCGTGGCGCCGGTTTGGACGTTGGCCGCGGCGGCCCTCGTGGCTGGAGCGGCCGCCCTGTCGGCTTATCTACGCAACCTCGCCGACATGGACAGCGCCTCCTCGGAATGGATCGCACGATCGCGTCCGGCGCTCCTGCTGTCAGCGCTCGGGGGAACCGCTCTTTTCTTCATCACAGTGCTCATGATCCCCCTTTCGGGATGGAGCGCATGGCTCGCCCTCGCCCTCCCTTTGGCGTTCGCGGCGCTCGTGCGCGCGGCGTTCCTGACGACGGAGTCCGACTACAAGATCCTCGCGGGGACGGGCATTAGCTGCGCGGCGTGGCTCCTCTGCTTCCCAGGATGGGGGCCTCGCCTGACCTTCGCGGCGGTGGCCTTCATGGCCCTCGGGATCCTCGCCGCCAACCATCTGTGGAACCGCTTCCGGCAGGGGGTTCTCAAGGGAAAGGTCGTCTGGAGCGAATGGCTCCCTTCTTTCGGGGTCCCTGCGGCGGTTTTTTCGACGGCGCTTCTTGCGGCTTTCGCGCTGACTCCGGACCAAAAACCTCTCTGGGATCCTTCGAGGAGCCGCCCCGCAGGCGGCCCCCCCCGCTTCATTGTCGAATGGTCCGGCGGGAAGGACCGTCCGGACGCATCCCTTCCGGGAACCTCTTCCCCGCCCGAATCGCCTGGTGAGCTTCCGCCCGGCGCGGTGGTCGTCCACCCCCCGTCTCTTGAAAATATCTCGGCGCTCGTGCAGTCCGCCGCGGCCCTTTTCAGTCGACGAGGTCTTTTTGTCATCGCCGGCGCCGCGGCGGCGCTTCTGCTGGGGTGGTTCCTCTGGCGGTTTTTCAAACGCAAGCGGTGGGCCGGCATTGCCGAAGCGAAACTCAAGGAAGTCATCGCCGCCGCGCAACGGCTTCGGCGCGAACCGGACGAGCCCCCCGAGGAGCCCGCCGATCCGCGCGCGGCGGTCGTCTTCCTCTACAACGAACTGCGCAAGGAATTCGACCGCCATGGCTACAAGAAGCAACCGCATCTGACCCCCTGGGAATACGCGCGCTATCTGGCCGTCCGTCTGGCGGGCGACCGGGAATCGATCGAGACAATGACACGCCTTTTTGAACAGGCCCGCTACAGCGACGAGCGGATCGACACCGCTTCCCGCCGCGAAATGACCCGCCTCTCGTCAGCCCTGCGCGGACGCGCCCGGAGCGCCGGGGCGGCCGTGAGCCCCGCGCCGCCCCGTCCATCTGCGGCTTGATCCCCCCCAGACCGCCAGGTAGGCTCCCCCCTCATGCGCGTCGGGATCCCCAAGGAAATCAAGGACTCCGAATACCGCGTCGCCGTCATCCCGGTGGGCGTCGAGGAACTCGCGCGCCGCGGCCATGAGGTCGCGGTGGAGGCCGGCGCCGGCCAGGGGAGCGGATTCTCCGACGACGCCTACGCCAAGGCCGGGGCCCGGATCGAAAAGAGCGCCCCGGCCATCTGGTCATGGGCCGACATGATCGTCAAGGTCAAGGAGCCCGTTAAATCCGAACATCCATACCTCAGGGCCGGGCAGATTGTCTTCACCTACTTTCATTTCGCCGCCTCGGAGGAGCTCACGAAAGCCATCATCGCCAGCCGCATCGTCGCCGTCGCCTATGAGACCGTCCGGACCGCCGATGGGGCGCTGCCGCTCCTGACGCCCATGAGCGAAATCGCCGGCCGCATGGCGATCCAGGAAGGAGCCAAGTACCTGGAAAAGCCCATGGAGGGGCAGGGGATCCTCCTGGGGGGCGTCCCAGGGGTCGCGCCGGCGCATGTGGCGATCATCGGCGGCGGGATCGTAGGAGCCAACGCCGCCAAGGTGGCGGCAGGCCTGGGGGCGCACGTGGCGATCTTGGATGTCAACCTCGACCGCCTGCGCTATCTCGACGACATCATGCCCAAAAACGTCACGACGCTCGTCTCGAACCTTCAGACAATCCGAGAGGAGGTGAAGCACGCAGATCTGGTGGTCGGCGCGGTCCTCATCGAAGGGGCCCGCGCGCCGCGCCTGGTGACCCGCGAGATGATCAAAACGATGAAGCCCGGAGCCGTCATCGTGGATGTCGCCGTCGACCAGGGGGGGTGCATCGAGACCACGCGCCCCACCACGCACGCTGCCCCCACCTATATCGTTGACGGGGTCGTCCACTACTGCGTCGCGAACATGCCGGGAGCCGTCGGCCGCACCTCCACCTACGCCCTCACGAACGCCACGCTCCCCTTCGTGCTGGAGCTGGCAACCAAGGGGTGGAAGGAGGCGGCAAAGTCCAACCCCGCCCTTTCGCGCGGCCTCAACATCGCCGCGGGAAAAGTCACGAACCTGGCCGTCGCCCAGACTTTCGGCCTCCCCTACGTCCCCCTCGAGGACGTGCTGTAGCTTCAAACGCCTCCCCCTTTCGATAGAATGCGGGGAATGGGCAAGGAGATCTACGCGGTCACCGGCGGCTGCGGATTCATCGGCACGGAGCTCGTCCGCCAGCTCATCGCCGCCGGGCGCCCTGTCCGGATCGCCGACGACCTGTCCCGCCCGACAACCCTGCCTCCCCCGGAAGCCGAATTCCTCAAGGCGGATCTCTCCGAGGACAGCGCGGCGCGCGCGGCGGTTTCCGGGGCTGACGTCGTCATCCACCTGGCGGGAAAAGTCGGAGGGATCGGCTATCTTCGCCGGCTCCCGGCAACGGTCCTGTCGGGAAACAACAGGCTGTTGTCGACCGTCTTCGAGGCGGCAGCGGCCTGCGGCGTGCGCCGCTTCGTCTACGTCTCTTCTTCCATGGTGTACGAGCGCGCCGAGCGCTTCCCCCTCCGAGAAGAGGACCTTCCCCGGACGCCGATCCCCAGCACCGCCTACGGCTTCCAGAAATTCTGCGGCGAATGGTACTGCCGCGCTTTCCGCGAAGAGCGCGGCCTCCACTACACGATCCTGCGCCCCTTTAACGCCTACGGGCCCGGCGAGAGGTCCGGCGCCAAGGCGGGGGAATCCCACGTCATTCCGGATCTCGCCTGGAAGCTCTTGAGCGGACAGGATCCCTTGGAGGTCCACGGGGACGGCTCGCAGAGCCGTTGCTTCACGCATGTGCGCGACATCGCGCAGGCGCTGCTTCTCGCGGCCGAACATCCGGCGGCCGAGGACCAGGATTTCAACGTTGCCGGCTCCGAAGAGATCACCATCCGGGAGCTCGCCGGCCGCCTCTGGTCCTCAGTGGGACGCAAGGGCCCTCCCCGCCTCAAATCCCTCGCCGGATTTGCCAATGACGTCCAGCGCCAGACCCCTTCCATTGAGAAGATCTCGAAGATCCTGGGATGGAAGCCGAAGGTCTCCTTGGAGAACGGCCTCGGCGAAGTGGTCGATTGGCTGAAGAATGAAAAAACCGGACGGATGGCCGCTCCTTCCCGGCACTCCCAGCGCCCCCGGCCCGCCGGAGTGCGGGGCTAATACGCTCGTGCGGGAGGCGGCTTCTCCGACGCTCCTCTCCCTGATCGTTCCCGTCTTCCGGGAGGGGGAAGCGGCGGCGGGACCGCTCTCGGCCATCGAACAAAACTTGCGGGTTCCCCACGAGACGCTCGCCGTCTATGACTTCGATGAAGATCCGACCGTTGCCGTCGTCGAACGGCTCGCCCGCACCTACCCCTCGCTCTGCCCTGTGAGGAACCGGATCGGCCCGGGAATCCCGAATGCCATCCGGGCGGGTTTTGCCGCCGCGCGGGGAGAGAGGCTCATCGTCACCATGGCGGACGGATCGGATGATCCCCGCGATTATGGGCGTATCCTGGAAGCGTTTGAAAACGGCGCCGATATCGTCTGCCCTTCCCGCTACCGGCGCGGAGGGCGGAGAATCGGAGGGCCGCGCCTGGCGGGGATGCTCTCCCGCCTGGCAGGCCTGTCGTTGCATCTGGCGGGCGCCCTCCCTGTCACCGATGCCACGAACGCCTTCAAGGGATACCGGCGCCGGGTGATCGACGCGATCCCCCTCGAGGGGAACGGGGGATTTGCCTACACGCTGGAACTGGTGACCAAGGCCCACGCGGCGGGGTGCCGCTTCGATGAGTTTCCGACGACCTGGCGGGGCCGGATCGCGGGACAGTCCAACTTTAGGCTCCTGGCCTGGCTCCCGGCCTATCTCAAGTGGTACTTTCGCGCCCTTTTCAGAGCGGTTTGAGGATCCTTCCGAGAAGGCTCTGGTACGCCTCGCAAGGGGTCCAGCAATTGGGGCATTTCTCCTGGCGGATCGCCTCCCGGACATGGCGCGTCTCGGGGCGCGCGAGGATCCGGGCCACGTCGTAGTCGTGATCTCGGAGGTTTCCTAACGGCTCGCCCCACATGAGGCAGGGATGGACCTCCCCCACCGCGTCGACCGACACCGACGCGCGCAGCGCCGTGCACGGCACGACCTGGCGGCGCGGGTGATCCAGGAACGGCAGGATCCCGTTCAGATAGCGCGCGTCGATCTGCCCCTTGGGCCGCCAGGAGGGGACGCGGCGCCTCAGGACCTGGAGGACCGTTTCGAGATCGCTCCGCTTCCCCCCAGGGGACATCAAGGGTTTTCCGTTTTTGCCGTTTTTGTCGCTATCGCTCCCGGCCACGTTGGCATAAAGAAAGGCGTTGTGGCCGATGGTGATCGTCACGGGGTGTCCCGCGTCGATCGTCTGGGCCAGAAACCCTGAAATCTCCCCCACATTCTGGCTCGAAACCGTGGTCTCGATCGAAACCACGATATCGGGGTCGTCTTTTGCCGCCGCGCGCGCCGCCTCGTAGGTGGCCCAGGTCTTCCGGAACCCCCCCGGAACCCCCCGCACGCGGTCGTGGACCTCCTCGGGACCGTCGATCGAGAAGCTCATGAAAACAAGCGGGTGCGGTTTTCCGACAAGCGACGCCATAAGGCGCATCACGCGCTCCTGCAAAAGACCGTTCGACGGGATCCCCACCAGATGCAGATTGGGGATCCGGCGTATCGCAGCCTCAACGATCTCGACAAAATCTCTCCGGGCGTGCGGCTCCCCGCCGGTGAGACTCAGCCAGTTCAGCGTGGGCGGAAGCCTCTCAAAAAAACGCTCGATCTCGTCCAAGGAGAGCTCGCGCGGGTCCGGCTCCTTCGAAAAGGGGTATTCCTTCCAGATGTCGCAGGTGACGCATTTCGAATTGCAATACCCGGTCACCGTGAAATTGAGCTTGTAGAGCGCGCCGGCCCAGATGCTCCGGGCCGCCCCCGCCAACAAAGACAAGCGGTGGCCCAAAAAAGGAAAGGGTCCGACGGATAGCGCCGGCGGTGCCCCGCTCGTCGACGCGGGCGCGGCGGACGGCAGGGTCTCAGGCGACATCGGCGCTCTGAAGCGTCAGCGGCTTCAGCTTCATCTTCCCCTTGGTGGATTGACTCACGAACGCGTAGCCGACCCACGCGGACTTGGCCCAGTAGGCGTATTCCCTCGCGCAGGCGGCGAGGTCCTCCGCCGAGCGCGCCGCCAGGACGCGCTTCCCCGTCTTCTTGAGACGGCTCCAGACATAGGCCGGCCGGTAAAAGTAGTCCTTGATGAGCCGCTTCTGCACGGCGACGAGCCCTTCGGCGCTGTAGTGCTTGGTGCGCCACCCCGGGATCGTGTCGTGTTCCATGTACCGCTCCCAGGAACGGTCGAAGATGAGCCCACTTTTAAGCATCTCGTGCTCCAGCTCCGTCCCCGGGTACGGGACGCCGACGGCGATGTGCGCGAAGTCGGGGGCGAGGTCGCGGATAAGCCGGGCCGTTGCTTCGACCTCCTCGGGGGTCTCGTCCGGGTGGCTTCCCACGATGAAATACCCCGAGGTCTGCAGGCCCGCTTCCTTGGCCCAGGCGAAGGCGTTCTTGATCTGGGAGAGCGTGACGTCCTTCTTGATGAGCTTCAGGATCCGCTCCGAACCTGCCTCCACCCCGAAGGCGATCCGGACGCAGCCGTTGGCGGCCATCGAAAAGAGCATCTCGCGCGTCACGGTGTCGACGCGCGTGTCGCAATCCCACGAGACGCCGGCCGCACCCACCGCCTCGGAAACCTCCTTCACGCGCCGCTCGGAGATCGTGAACGTGTCGTCGTGCAGGGTCACATGGGGGAAGCCCCAGCGCTCCTGGCATTCGGAAAGCTCCCGCCGGACGCTCTCAGCCGAGCGGAATCGAACCTTGTGGTTGTGGGCGATCGGGATGGCGCAGAAGGTGCAGAGAAAGGGGCATCCCCGCGAGGTGAAGACCTGCGTCGAGCGGTTGACGCCGGCCGGGAGTCCTGACTTCGAGGCCCCCGGATAGAGCTCCATGCGGAGCATGTCGCGCGCTGGGAAGGGGATCTCATCCAATCCCTTGTGGAGCGGCCGCTCAGGGTTGACCACGATTTCGCGGCCCGCCCGGTAGGCCACCCCCTGCACGCCGGCGAGATCCCGCCCCTCGGCGAGCCTCTGGCAGAGCTCAAGCGTCGTGAACTCCCCTTCGCCAAAGAGAACGATGTCGAACGACGGAAAATCCTCGAGCGTCTGCCTCGGGAGCGCCGTCGGGTGCGCCCCCGCGACAACGGTCGGCACGTGCCCAAATGCCTCTTTCACAACCCCGCAGATATCGTTCCCGGAAACGATAAGAGGGGTCATGCAACTCACCCCCACGAAAAGCGGATTCAGCCGGTCAATCTCAGCCAGGAGTTTCGCGGGCTCCCACGGCTCGACCTCGTAATCAAAAAGCACCGGCTCGTAGCCGTTCTCCCGCAAGCTCGCCGCGACATACAGGATGTTGATCGGATGCTGGGCCGAGACGATCGCGTGGAGCCGCCCCATCTGCGTCGGGGGGCGGATGAGGATCACGTGGCGCCGCACGGACATTCGATCCATTCTATCCCACAAACGCAGGAGTCGACACGGAAGAGAGTTGATCTTGTGCTAGACTGGACGCGATGAGCGTCCAACCGTTGTCGTCCGACACGTCCCAAGAGATGGAGGAAGCCTACTTTTCCATCCTGCGCAAGGCCTCTCCGGGCGAGCGGATGCTCATGGCGGCCCGGACTACCGCCAGGGTCAATCTCTTTGCCGCCGCGGGACTCCGAGAGCGTTATCCCGAAGCCGGCGAGCGTGAGCTTTTCCTGCGCCTGGCGGCCCTGCGCCTGGACCGCCAAACCATGATCGATGTCTACGGCTGGGATCCTGAGAAACAAGGATATTGACATGGGAGGGGAGCAGTCCCTCTCTTCCTTTCCTCCTTTTCCTCCTTTGGCCGGCCTCCTGCGCGCGGTGGAAATCCTCGGCCGCCTCGAGATCCCATACGTCATCGGTGGATCGATGGCGAGCGCGGCCCGAGGAGAGCCCCGGTCGACACAGGATGCCGATCTCCTCATCGACCTCCCGCCCGCCAAGGCGGAAGATCTGTCGGCCGCCCTCGCGCCGGATTTCCATCTGGCTCCAAGCGCCGCCCGGGATGCGGCCGCCCGCCATGACTCGTTCAGCGCCATCCATGAGGCGACGGCAGACAAGATCGACTTCTTTATCTTGGACCCGCTGGATCCGCTCGGGCGCGGCCAGATGGACCGGCGATCCCTTTGCCGCGTCGGAGACTCGGAACTTTTCATGAGTTCCGCCGAGGACATTGTCCTGCGGAAACTCGACTGGCACCGTCGAAGCGCAGGGATGTCAGATCGGCAATGGCGGGACATCCTGGGAGTCCTCAAACTCCAAAGGTCCGGCTTGGACCTCGTCTATCTTAAAAAGCAGGCGGAAATCGCGGGACTCTCAGAGCCCCTTGGCCGCGCGCTCGCGGCGGCGGGGATCTAGTATGCGGTGATTACCATGATTCATGCGGAGGCCTTGGAGGTCCGATATGGCTCGCGCCAAGCCCTGAAGGGGATCTCCCTCCAGCTGACACCCGGCGTCGTGGGGCTCCTGGGCCCCAACGGGGCAGGAAAATCGACTCTGGTCAAAACCCTCCTGGGCCTCGTTCCGATCGCCGGGGGGCGCGCTGAGGTCTTGGGGATCGATCCTCAAAAAAACCCCCGCCGGATCCGTCAGCAGATCGGATACATGCCGGAAGACGATTGCTTTTTCCCGGCCTTGAGCGGCGTCCGCTCGATCGCCTACCTGGGGGAGCTCTCAGGGCTCCCCTGCCGCGCCGCTTTGGGACGGGCGCACGAGCTGGCCGACTTCGTAGGACTGGCCGAGGAACGCTACCGCCCCGTCCAGACCTACTCGACCGGCATGCGCCAAAAGGTGAAGCTCGCCCAGGCGCTTGTGCACGACCCGCGGCTCATCTTCCTGGATGAGCCCACCAACGGTCTCGACCCGGCCAGCCGACGGCGGATGCTCAGCCTGATTCAGTTCGTGGCGCGCGTGCGCGGGGCAAGCGTCATCCTGTCGACGCACCTCTTACCGGATGTCGAGGCGCTCTGCGACAGCGCGGTGATCCTCGAACAAGGGAAAATCCTCCTGGCTGGCCCCCTCGCGGAGCTCCAGAAGCCGGCCCGGTTGCACTACCAGGTAACGCTCGACGGAGATGCCGGCCGCTTCGCGGCCTCCCTGGCGGACCACGGG
Organism: Planctomycetales bacterium; assembly: GCA_005239795.1. Taxonomy (GTDB): domain Bacteria; phylum Planctomycetota; class SBBH01; order SBBH01; family SBBH01; genus SBBH01. The sequence goes on along the minus strand of SBBH01000211.1, from coordinate 26,366 downwards.
ATGACCGGCGAGTGGATCGACGAGATTTCCCTGCGCGTCACGGGAAGCGATCTGGAAAACCTCCCGGCGCGCCTCTTCTTGGCGGCGCGGGCAGCCGGCGCGGTGCTCCGCCGGATCGAGCCGGCGCGGACCTCCTTGGAAGAGGTATTCCTCGAGGCCACCACAGGACGCAACCATGCCGATCGCTGAAAGAGGATACCGCCCCTGGCAGGGTCCCTTGGGCTCACCTGCCACGCGCTGGTGGGTGATCGCCCGAGCGGACCTGGCCCGCCAATTCCAGAAATGCTTGTTCCGCCGGTTGATCTTGTGCGCGTGGCTCCCGGTCCTCTTCTACTCGCGTTGTTCCTGGCGATCGGCTGGCTCACCGGACGCACCCCTGCCGACAGGGCCGGGAGACCCGCCATGGCCGAGCAGTTCCTCTTTGGATTTCTGGGGACGGCCGTCGCGCACCTGGCAGGGGATCCCGTTCTGCACCCGGGGATCTGGACGATCCTGTTTGCAACCTTCTTTTCGACGACCCAGATCTACGCCGCACTCTTGGCGATCACCCTGACGGCGCCCGGGCTTGTCTCGGAAGATATCCGGGGACGCACCTTCCTGCTCTTGTTCTCCCGCCCTCTCACGCGTTGGGACTACATCCTGGGGAAACTCGCCGTCCCCGTCGCCGCCGCCCTGTCGGTGACGTTCCTGCCGGCGCTCTTTCTTTATGTGGGAAGCCTGTGCCTGGTCCCCTCCTGGGGGCTCTTGGCCGCCACGTGGCCGCTCCTCGCCAAGGCCCTGGCTGCCTCTTTGGCGCTCGCCTTCCCCGCAAGTTTTCTGGCTCTCTTCCTGTCAAGCCTCGTGCGGGAGAGCCGTTACGCGCTCCTCCTGTGGCTGGCCGTCTGGCTCCTTCCCTCTTTTTTCCCAAGATTTCATAGAGAGACAGATCCAGAAAGCCAGCCGACCAAGATCAGCGATTCCCGTGTCCATATCAGCATAGGCGGCGTACCCCTCAAAGGAGAGGGCCGGGGACAGTGGCCGATCACGCTCAACGAGAGCATCGCCGCAGCAAACCGCCGGTGTTTCGACGTCCCCGGCGTCCTGGAATCGACCGATTTTCTTCCGCACATCAGGAAGAAGGTGGGCGCTCCAACAGAGCAGTATTTAAAAAAAATCACCCGGGATTTTGAAAACCACGAACCCGCAGGAGTTCCGTGGATCCTGTTGGGAGGGATCACCCTCGTGTCGTTCATGGGACTCTCCCTCCGGATCAGGGGGCGCCAACTCACATGATGGAAGACGGCGTCATCGCGGCTCAAGATCTCTCGAAGTTCTTCGGCGACGTCGTGGGGGTCAACGACGTCACGGTCCGCGTCAAGCACGGCATCACGGAACTCCTGGGGCCCAACGGCGCTGGAAAAAGCACCTTTCTCAAGATCATCACAGGACAGATGAAACCGACGCAAGGGAGCGTCCGCGTCCTGGGAAAAGATCCGTGGCGCGAAGCCAATCTTTTCCGGCGGATTGGATTCTGTCCGGAGCAGGATGCCCTCGACCCATCGACCACCGGCCTTAGATTCGTCGAAACGATGCTCCGCCTGCACGGGATCGCGCCGAAGGAGGCGCTCAAGCGTTCGCGAGAGGTCCTCGCGGACCTGAACCTCGCCGACGTAGCGGAGCGCCCCATGGGCGAGTACTCCCGTGGGATGCGTCAGCGCGCCAAGCTCGCCCAGGCCATCGCCCACGACCCCGAGCTTCTGATCCTCGACGAACCGATGACCGGGCTCGACCCGGAGGGGCGCGCATTCGTCTCCCGCCGGATCCGCGCCTGGGCGGCGGCCGGAAAAAGCGTCCTGGTCTCCTCCCATATCCTGCATGAAGTCCAAGCGATGACGGACGAGTTCCTCCTCATCTACCGCGGTCGGATCCGGGCCTCGGGGAACGTCCGCGAGGTTCGCTCGCTCCTGGATGAACATCCTCACCGGCTCCTTGTGCGGTGCGATCGGCCGGCGGTCCTGGCCCAGCTCCTTCTCGCCGAAGGAGTCGCAGAAGGGGTCGACCTCCGAGACAAGGGGTCGGCCCTCGCGGTGCGCACGCGGACACCCGGCCCCTTCTTCGAAAAACTCCCCGACCTCGTGGAGCGGGGAGGAGTGCGCGTGGGATCGATGATCTCGGAGGACGACTCCTTGGACGCCGTCTTCCGCTACCTCGTGGATGCGGAGGAGAGCGCATGACCTCCTTCAGATGTCTGACGGAAGCGGCACGCTACGAGATGATGCAGTTCCTACGGGGCCGACGGGCCCTTTTCTTCCTGTTGCTCCTCTCGTTTCCCATCGCCGTGGCCGTTGCGAATCCTGCAGCCGACAAACACGGCATCGAGAAAACCACCCAGTCTTCCTTTCTTCTGTTCCCCGGTTCAACCTGTCTCCTGCTGGCGATCTTTTATGCGGGACCTCTCCTGCAGACCGAAATCGAACGCAAGACCCTGACCTACCTCTTGGTCCGTCCGATCCCACGCTGGCAGATGCTGATGGGGCGCCTTCTTGGGGTCTTGATCGCCCTGGAGGCCGCGATCCTTGTCGCGGTCCCTCTGGCCTGGCTCATCTCGGGGCGCCCTGGAGGCGCCCCGCTCCTCTGGGCCACCTGGCAGGCTTCCGTTGCGGCGATTCTCGTCTATGCGCCCATAGCCTTGGCGCTGGGGACCCTCTTCCCCCAGCGGGCCATAACTGTCGGAATCCTCTGGGGGCTCCTTTTCGAGGTTTTGCTCTCAAACGTCCCGTTCATCTCCCGCACTGTCACACTCGTCCCGATCCTTCGATCGATCCAGGCCCTCCCCTTCCCCGCTGACACATGGTCCGAAAAAAGCGCCGACCTGCTGATCCTAGACAGCTCTCCCCTCTTCCTGTGGGGAATCGTCCTCTCCACGGCAGCCGCGGCGTGCGCCATCGCTTCCCTCGCCGTCACGCGCCGGGAATACGCGCTGACGGAAGAGCATTAATCCAACCAATCTTTTTCCCTGAGCTTGCGGGGCAGGTAGTCGGTGGTGAGATAACGAAAATTCTTGTTGGCCAGGGCGTCGAGCTCGTACTTCAGGCCCGAGGCAATCATGTGCTTGATCTCCTCTTGCCACTCCTTTTTCTTGAACCAGGGGTAAGCGAGGATCTCTTTGGCGCGGGAGATATCTTTGTCGTTCAGCTTGATCCCGACATTGCGGGGGAGTTTGTACTTTTCGGGATCGCGGCTGGAAAGGCCGATGAACTTGGCGTCCGGGATCGCCATCCGCTGGCTCTCATACGCCAGGTTGATGGATCCCTGCTTGACGACCGAGTAGATGTAGTACCCCCACGGGTCGTTGTCGACGAGGACATAAACCGGAAGCTTGTACTCGTCGTGGAGACGGCGCGTGAGGCGCCTCACCCCGCGCGGAGGCTGGCCGTTCCCCGTCAAGAGGACGCAGTTGTGCTTCTTCCAAAATTTGTCCTCCGACAGGCGGTTCCATTGCGTCCCCTTTTCCACCAGGAGAATGAATTTCGCGGAGCATTTCTTGATCTTGATCTCTTCGGGCTCCACGATCGAGGGGACGGCATATCCCCCCTTGCCGAGGCGCGCGCAGTCGATCACATCCCCGTCGTCGACCAGGGTCACCGGCCCCACGATCGTCCCAGCGCTCTCGGCCCGCACGTGGAGCTCCTCGCGCAGGGAGTCGAGCGTCACCTCGAGATCCTCGATGATGGGGTCCGATTCCGCCTGGTCGTCGAAGGTGTTTTCGCTTGAGCCGGCCAGCGTATGTTTCGTGCGGTAGTAAAGCTCCCGCAGCGACGTCGTGACCTTTTCCTCGAACAGCTCCTTGCAGGCGGCGCCGATCAGCATCGTCTGCATGAATTTGCGCGCCATCCCCAGGTTGAAGAAGGTCCGGTCCTGCGTGTTTTCGCCCATCTCGATGATACGCCGTTTGGGGTCGAACGTGACGTTCGAGAGGGAGCGCACCGGGATCGAGATCGCCGGGTCCTTGCTTTTCTTGGCCGCGTCGAGGACGACGTCAGCCAGTCCCTCCAAACGCGATTTCACGGCGACATCGCTGAGGCGCCTTCTCACCATCACAAACCTCCCCCGAAACACCAAAAGGCCAACAGCAAACACCAAACAAACCGACAAACGCCAAACGCACAAACAAAAAACGCAGACCTCGTTTGAATCATTGGCGTTTCTTCCTTTTGTCCGTTTGTTTGTCGTTTGGCGCTTGCTGTTTGATGTTTTCTTCCCCGGCGACGATTGTCGACGGGAGTTGGGCCACGGGGTTGTTTTTTTTGAGCAGGGCGTCCGTCTTCTCGCCGCCGGTGAGCTTCACCGCCATCTTCTGGAGCCTGGCCTTCAACGCCTCGATGTCGACCGCTTTCCCCTTCAACTTCCGGGTGGCGGCGGCGACCTCGGGGATGTAGAGAGCGAAGATGTTCCGGCGCTTGAACTCGGCCTGCGCCAGCTCCCGGCGGCGCACGTAGACCCCGAGGCGCCGCCCCGCCTCCTGCAAGGCAAGCTTCACCTCCTTCAGGATCTCGTCATAGGAGGCGATCGCCTCCTTCGATTCACTCGTGAAAGGAACCCAGACCGAAGCCATGTGAACGAAGATCACCATCGGACCCTGCGGGAGCGCCCCGCGCGATTGCCCCACGCCGTAGGAGCGCCAGTTCGTCTCAATGACCGATTTGTGAATCGCGCAGGCGGATTGTTGATAGAGGAGCGGCACGCGGTTGGCGAAGCGCATGAGGCGCGCCATCTCCACCTCCTTGTCGTTGTCCTCCCCTTCCGCCTTCGGGCCCTCTTCTGCCGCTTCCTTTTGCTTCTGGGCGAAATTCCCGGAACCGAACGCAAGCCCCGCCTCGATTACAAAAGGATTGCCGCGGTAGACCGCAGGGCGGCGCGTGACGGCCGTATAGAAATCGGCCCGGATCTGCTTCGCGAGCCCCGCCAGGATCTGCGGTTCGCCGATGGGCGACAGGCAATCCGTCGGCGGCGCCATGATCTTCGTTTTCTGGATCACCTTGTAGAGCGCTTCCGCCTCGGCCCCGCCGAGGCGGCGCGGCTTGGCCTTGGGGTCGATCCCCGCCTCGCGGCAGATCTGAGCCGCCAGGCGCGGCGAAACGCGCGAGAAATCGCTCGAGAGAAACCCCGACACCCACCGCGAGGGGGTGTCCTGGAGCATCTTGAGGAGGATCCCCAGCTCGATCCCGTGCGGATGCGGCTTGATCTCCTTGGGCGCGTGCGGCAGAACCGCCACCGCCGCGGGATAGGTCTTCGTCTCCCCCTTGGGCGAGACATAAGTCAGCACCACGTGGGGGTTCGCGATCGAGGTTTGTTCGAGATACTCCTCGATCGACTGCCTCCCCTCGGCGTAGCGCCCCTCCATCTCGATCGAGACGGAGGTCCCGTGCGGGCGGTCCCAGTCGGTCGTCCGGTTGACCCCGACGATCGGCTCGTTTTTTTTCGTGTCGAGCGCGATCTCCATGTAGTGCGCCTGCTTCTTGGAGCCGATCCGCGAGATGACGCGCGTGGGTTTCCCGGTCGTCAACTGCCCGTACATCCCCGCCGCCGAGATGCCGATCCCCTGCTGGCCTCGGCTCATCCGCAGGCGGTGGAATTTCGAGCCGTAGAGAAGCTTGGCGAAGATCTTCGAGATCTGCTCCTTCACGATCCCGGGGCCGTTGTCCTCGACGGTGACGCGGAAGCGCTCCGCCTGGAAGACGCTCGCGGGGGGCTCGGCGCCGTTCGCGACCGCCTCGATTTTCACGGCGACCTCCGGCTTGATCTCCGCTTCCTCGCAGGCATCCAGCGCATTGTCCACCGCCTCCTTGACGGCGGTCAGGAGGGCCCGCCGGGGGCTGTCAAACCCCAGGAGATGCCGGTTCTTCGTGAAGAACTCCGAGATCGATATCTCGCGCTGCTTGGCCGCCAGCTTCTGGGCGATCTCGGGGGCGGCCTTGGTTTCGTTCGGGGGAGGGTCTTTCTGTGTTGTCCGTTTTTCCCTGGCCACGCGTGTCTCGAAACCAAGAGATTTAACCGACGGCCGCGGCGGGCGCAAGGGGAATTGCGCCGCGCTCCTCAACCGGTTGCGCTCGCGGGCCCCGCGAGGCACAATCCATGCCCTATGGAGAGCGGCTCCTTCGACGTCTTGGTGATCGGGGCGGGACATGCCGGATGCGAGGCGGCCCTGGCGGCAGCCCGCATGGGGCTTCGGACGGCCCTCGTGACGGGCGCGCGCGAGGCGATCGCCCGGATGTCCTGCAACCCCGCGATCGGAGGCCTAGCCAAGGGCCAGCTTGTGCGGGAGCTCGACGCCCTCGGGGGCGCCATGGGGCGCGTCACCGACGACGCCGGAATCCAATTCCGGCTTTTAAACCGCAGCAAGGGGCCTGCGGTGCAGTCGCCGCGCGCCCAATGCGACCGCCGGCGCTATAGCGACACGATGCGCCAGATCGTCGAATCGACGCCGCTCCTTGAGATTGTTGAGGGGCTCGTCGGCCGGATCCAAGTGGAGCGTGCCGAAGCGCCGGGCTACGCCTCTGCCGCAGCGGGTATCGTCACGGAGGACGGCCGGGAACTGCGCGCGCGCGCGATCGTCCTCACCCCCGGCACCTTCATGCGGGGACTCATGCACGTGGGGGACGAAAAACGCGAGGGGGGGCGTTTTGGGGAAGCGCCGGCGCGGCGCATCTCCGAGAATCTCGCCGCGCTCGGATTCACACTGGGGCGCTTGAAAACGGGGACCCCGCCGCGCCTCGACGCACACACGATCGACTTTTCGAATCTCGCGGTACAGCCGGGGGACGACCCGCCCGTCCCCTTCTCGTTCGACACGGAGAGGATCGGCCGCCCGCAGGTCCTTTGCCATCTGACCCATACGACGCACGAGACCCACCGGATCGTGCGCGAGAACGCCCACCGGGCGCCGATGTTCTCGGGGGCGATCCAAGGAACGGGGCCGCGCTACTGCCCGAGCCTTGAGGACAAAGTGATGCGCTTCCCCGAGGTCGAAAGCCACCGGATCTACTTGGAGCCGGAGGGAGCGGGCACCGACGAGATCTACCCCAACGGCATCTCGACCTCGATTCCCGCCGACGTTCAGGAAGCGTTCGTACGGACGATCCCGGGCCTGGCGAACGTTCGGATCACGCGTTACGGCTACGCGGTGGAATACGACTTCGCCCCCACCCACCAGATCCATCCCACCTTGGAGACGAAGCGCGTCGAAGGGCTCTATTTCGCGGGACAGATCTGCGGTACCTCCGGCTACGAGGAAGCGGCTGTGCAGGGATTCGTCGCCGGGGTCAACGCGGCCTTAAAACTCTCCGGCAAGGATCCGTTCGTCCTCGACCGCTCGGAAGCCTACATCGGGGTCCTCGTCGACGACCTCGTCACGAAGGAGATTAAGGAACCCTACCGCATGTTCACCTCCCAGGCAGAGTACCGGCTCCTCCTGCGCCAGGACAACGCCGACAGGCGCCTGCGCCGACACGGCTACCGCCTGGGGCTTGTTTCAAAACCAACCTATGACAAGACCCTCGATAAGGAACGCCTCATCCAGGAGGCACTCGCACTCCTACGGCGCCGACACGCAGACGGCGTTCCTCTCGACCAGATCGTGCGGCGCCCCGGAATGACGCTGGCCGAAGTCTGGCCCCGCGATCTTCCCGCCCTGGCCGCCGACGTCGCCCAACAGGTCGAGATCGAGTGCAAATACGCTGGCTATGTCGAGCGCCAAGCAAAACAGGTCGAACGCTTCAAGGAGGCTGAGGGGAAACGGATCCCGTCCGATCTCGATTATCTGGCGATCCAGGAACTCTCGGCCGAAGCCCGATCGAAGCTGGCGCTCGTGCGCCCCGCTTCGCTGGGGCAGGCGACCCGTCTCGCGGGGGTCTCCCCCGCCGACATCGGCGTCCTGCGGGTCCACCTCAAGAAGCGTTCGGGCTAATCGGCTCCGCCTTCCGGCGCGCGCCCACGCACCGTCCCGCCCACCACCAGCGCCGCCGAAATGATCAGGAGATTTTTGATGATGTATTGCCCTTCGATCGTCGGAGCATAGGGGAACCGCCCGGGCTGGAACGTCACCTCCGGCAACATCACCAGGGGTATGAACGTCCCGGCCATCTGGAGCGCCAGGAGCGCAATCGCCAACCGGATCGTCTTGCGGAACAGGAACGTCGCCCCGATCGCCACCTCCCACCAGCCGATCACGGCGAGCCACCCGTCGGGAGTGAGAAACGGCATCCAGGCCACGGTGCGCTTGAGCAACTCCTCGGCCGGCGACAGGCCGTAAGGCTTCAAGACGCCGAACCAGACAAAAATCACCGCGAGCGACGTCCGGAGCGCCCAACCCCCCCAGCGCCGCATGAACCCCGCGATCCGCTGATCGATCGCGTCGAAATCGAACATCATCCGGCCGTCGCGGGCTGTGCCTCAAGATCCCCCACGTCGACCCCCAAGAGAGCGTCGAGCCTCCGGCGGGTTTCCAGGAGATCTTCGGGCGTGAAAGGAGGGACCGGCACCGGTTCGGCTGCCCCCTCCTTTTCGAAACGGATCCAAAGGATCTCGCCGTCGGCGGCGCGTTCGGTGCGCTCGAGCCACAGGCGTTTCTTGCGCACAAGATAAAGCCCCAAAAGATAGCGCAACAGCCGGTCCGAGGCCGCCTCCTTCCCCGCGAGCTTCATGTAGAAATCGCGGATCGCCACGAGGTCCGCCCTGAAGGGTTTCTCCGGCGGGGGGGCGGGCTTGTAGGCCCAGTGCGAGAACCCCCTCTCGGCCACCCTTCCCCAGCACGCGGCGCACCTGTCGCGCCGTGCGTAGCCGTCCCCCTCCTCATGCAAGGACGCATGGGCCTCGACGGAGACCGCGAGCACCTCGCCACAGTCGGCACAGGCCGCAGCGGGTTTGGCGACTTTCCACTCCCTTTGAAAAATTTCAGCCATGTCGAAAAGTCAGAAAAATAAAAATTTCAACGGTTCATACCCCTCCAGGGTGGAGCGGATCACTGCGGATACCCTTCGTCCTTCAAGTATCCCATCTCGACAAGCCCCCTTCGCCAGGAATCCGGATCGGTCCCAAAGTTCAAACCCCCCGTCAGGCGGATAAGCCCTTCGCGGACGGCATCACGATTGACAGTGTTCTCGTCTTTTAGGGCATCGATGAGGATCTGCACTATCTTCCGATCTTCCCGGCGAAAATGCGCCTCCCAATCTTTGCGCAAGGGCCCCAGATCCTGCCCTGCCGCCTCCGTCAGGATCTTCCGGGCGTAGAGCGACGCCGGAATACTGTGCGTAGGATCGGCGGGGAGCGGCATGTCAAGGCACTCCAAAAGCTTTTCCAGCGGGGAATGCATCTTGTAATAAGCGTTGTCGAATGCGGCCAACCACTTGGTCGCATCGCGCCCATAATCGCGGTAGGGAAGCTGAATCCCGTAAATTTCGATCAGAAGGTGCCGACTGAAAGTGAACCAGTACTCGTTCGGGGATGTCAGATGCTGGCAGACGGCGTTCACAATCCGCTGGTCGCGCATCTGGACCAAAGCCTGGCGGGCGGCAAAGCGAACCATCGGATGTGGATCCACCTGCAACACCTTCTCCAAGACCGGCCGCGATTCCTCATCCGTGATTTTTCCCAAAGCATGGACCATGAGCGCCCGCCCCTGGATCTCCGCCGTGACGCGGAGGTCGTCCGCCGGTGGGTAGGGGCTTTCCAGAACGTCGGCGATCACACGCGAGGCCACCGGCCCGGCCTCGATCAGAACATCTTCGATTCCTGGGATCGCCCCCCCTGAGCGCAGGATCGCCGCGAGGATGGGGCGCAAGGCCGCGGCCCCTTGGCCCGCCAGAAGCCGACGGGCGCTCGACCAGGCTCCCATCAAACGCTCCTGATCTTCCTGCGACGCATCGATCGGAGTCTGAAGCTGGAGGACCGTGAGCAGGAAGCGCGTCTTCTGTTCGGGGGACCGGTACCGCGCGGCATGCGCTTCCATCGCGTTCTCGATCTCGGCCCGATCCGGAAGAAGTGTCTGGATCAGAAACGCAACCTGCTCAAAATAAGGCTTCTCCTCCTTGGAAATTCCGACAGGGACCATCGGGTTGCGGCTCGGCTGTTCGGATCGGCCGCAGCCGGCCAGGGCCCCCACGGCGAAAATCAATGCAGGGATGGTCCCCCGTGCGAACCGATGAGGATTCGCGTAAAAATAACTCCTTCCGCACGGCGCCCTACTCTTCAACGCTTAAGACTCCCTTCGAGCGCCACCAGCATCCGCTGAGCCTGGGCGGCGATCCGGGCCGGCTCTCCCTCCTCGACGATCTTCCGACAGATCGCCAGGGCTTTCTCCACGTCGCCCAGCTCCCGCAGGCACTCGGCCAAGACCAGCATCGATTCGCTGCGGCGGGTCGAAGTCGCGGCGGCGCCCCTTTCGAGGTGCCCGACCGCCTCAAGATGTCTTCCCTGCGACATCAGCGCCACACCCAGATTGAACCGGTAATCGACGTCGTCGGGCTCGATCGCCACGACCCGCGCCAGGAGAAGCTCCGCCTCGGGAAATCGCCGCGCGCGGATATGGAGACACGCCAGGTCGTTGGCAGCCGGCATGAAGTCAGGCCAGATCTTGAGGCACTCGGCCAGGCTCTTGGCGGCCTCGTCCGCATCGCGCCGGGCCAGGGACGCCTGGGCCGCCAAATACAGCCGGCGTGCCTTCTCGCGCGCGGCCGTCGAGGGAGGATCCTGCCTTTCGATCTTGACCTCAGGCGGCGCGAATTTGGCCCAACACTCCAGCTGCGGCAACACCCCCGGCTCGAGCGCCGCCATCCCCTCTACCTCCCCCACGGGGACGGGCCTGACGAAAAATCCGTAGCGGCCGGTTTCAGAAAGCCGCAGGGTGAGCGCGACCCGGTCCTTGGTGAAGGTCTCTGAACGGCGCCGCCATATCTTGCCGTTGTCGACCGTCTCCCAAAGCTCCACGTGGGAGATTTCTCCCCACGCCTCAGTTTCAAGATCGATCGAAAGCGCGATGTCGCGCTCGTATGTCATCGCCGGGCCCCGCAGGGTCACGCCGACCACAGAAGGCGGCGTGCGCAAGCGATAAGCCCGCTCGACGGATGCCGAACGGTTGCCGGCCAGATCCACGGCCGACAGGCGCACCTCGAAATGCCTCCTCAGGAGATCCGGAACGACCCAGGCCCACTCCCCCGCGGCGCGCTCCTCGCGGCGAATGAGGCGCCAGGACTCGGCCCCCTCCTGCCGGTATTCGATTAGAACCTCGCGCAAACCTGTAGCGTCTTGGGCGCGCCAGCAGATCGGCAAGGGGCGGCCCGCGTCCCACGCGCTCCCCGCCTCCGGCTCTAGAAACGCGATGTCGGGGCCGCGCGTGTCGATTATGGCCTGGATCTCGGGAAAATCCCCCGGACCGGGTGGCGGCTCCCCTTCCCCCGCGGCGGGGGTCGCGGCAACCGAGAACCCGTACCAGCCATCCTCAAGAACCGTGACGACGATCTCGCGCTGGCCCGCCGGCTGGGTCAGGACCTTCTGCCAAATCTGGCCGTCGCGCGTCTGGTAGACAGTGACCGATTCGGCCGCTCCCGCGCCCGGCGACGCCGTCCAGGCAAAAACAACCTCGCGGGTGTTCAAGAGCGGGCAGACGGGCTGTGCAGCCCCTTGAGCACGAAGATCACACCCCCACGCCAGGAGGCAGAGCGCCCCAACACCCATCCACCCCCAGGAACCGAGGTTTCGCGCGCGCGTCATGCGTAGGAGAGACCCCCTTGTGCGGAAGCCCCTGGCAATTTATCGACGATAACGGAACAGGGCTGAAGACGCCAGGGGGGGATTCCTGCGGTTCTGGACATGGGCGCGGACATACGCCCGCAACCTCTCGAACTGCGCCTCGAAGCCGTTTTCCTCGACCCCGCGAGGATTCTTGAAGAAGCAGGCCAGATGCGTCATCCATCCGGCCTCTCCTCCTTTTTGAGCGAACTCCACAAGACGCGCCAGATCCAGGATCAGTGGGGCGGCCAGGGCCGCGTCGCATCCCTGCCAGATGAACTGCAGGATCATCTTCACCCCCAGGAACCCCTCGAAATGGATGAAGTCCCACGCCGTCTTCCAATCGTCCAAGGACGGGACATAGTCGATCCGCACCCGCGAGTGGACCGCGGGATCCTTCAGAATCCGCCGCAGGGCCTGGTCCTTGTCCTGGAGCTTGGCGCGGGCATTTTCCAGATGCGCCAGGATCCGCCCGTCGCCGTCCCCCAAAATGTTGTGCCCCTCCCAGGACAGGATCTTGAGGTTGCGCGCCAGGAACGCCGGCGCCAACACCGTCTTCACCCAGGTCTCGCCGGTCTTCCCGTCGGCGCCCATATGCGGGACGCCGTTTTTAAGCGCCCGCGCGGCGAGCGCCGGGACGTTCGAGCCCGCCGAGGAAGTGAAATTAACATAGGGACAGCGGGCCTCGATCGCCGCCGCCGCGTAGACGACGCTGGCCGGAAGCCGCGGCAAGCGCCTCTTGAGCTCCTTGGCGAACGAGGTCCAGGTCGTTAGCGATTCGAGAAGGCCCACTGCAGGCGGAGGCTCGGAGGAGGCGACGTTGACAACGACCACCGCGTCGAGCCGCGCCTCCCTCCGGAAGCGCGCCAGATCCTCGACCGCGCGCGCAAAGAAGTCCACCGGATGTTCGCGTCTGGCCCCGGGCGCGAGCGCCCCGATCGCCTCTCCGCAGCCGGCGGCAAGACCCGGCTTGACCCACCGGTCGAAGCCCGCCAGATCCTCCTCCACCGCGCCCAGCAAGGATTCCTTGAACGTCCCAGAGCGGTCCTGGATCTCGTGCGCGGCCTCGCGCCACGTCCCGGGGCGCAGTTCCCACCCCCCGAACGAGACGCCGGAAAGGGGAGCCAGATCCAAAGCGGAAAAATCCGAAAGCTCCGTCACAAGCCCCCTGGGAACGGCCAAGCCCTTCCGGATCGCGAGCGTCCCCACCGCCGTCGTCGTCGCCACCCCCCCATGGGCGCCGACGAGCCAGATCCCTAGCCGCCGGGTGCGGGGAGGGTGTGCCTTTGCGCCGTTGCTGTTCTCCATCAAAGACTACTCCAGCGTTTCAAGACAATACCCCAAAGCGACCAGGACATAACCCGTGACGAGAGGCTTGGCCCCCTCGTACCAGCGGTCGTGCTCGTTGATCCACGATCCGTCCTCTTTCTGCAGGGAAATGATCCTGCCGGCGAGCTCCTCGGCCCACGGGTGCTTTCGCCCCTGGGCATCTTCAAGGATCTTCTTCCCGGACTTGGCACAGGACTTGGCGAACGTGTGGTAATAGTAGTAAAGCCCCTCCTGTCCCTTGGCGGGGTTACGGGGGACCGCCATGCCGGGGTTCTCCTCCAATGTGTAATGGCGCCGTATCCAGTCCCAGGCGGCCGTGACGCGCGGGTCCTCTGGTCCGACGCTCGCGTAGATGAAGGACAAAAGACCGGCGTACGTCATCGATCCGTACGAGGGATAGACCTTGCGGCCGTCAGGGAGGACGATCGGCTGCCCCTCGTTGGCCTTCGACTCCTCCGCGCGGTAGGGGAATCCCCCTTTGTCCTCCTCCCGCACCCCGCGGCCGAGCTCTTTCAAGATGTCGTTCGTCATCTCAAGATTCTGGACGCGCGTCACATAAGTGGCCAGCGCCTGGTAAATCCGGGGATCAACCTCGATCCCCAATTCCTCGGCCCGGCGGATCGCCTCGGCCGCGAAGACGGTGTTGTTGAGGTCCGCGCCCCGCGCTTCCTGCCCCGGCCCTGGCGACGGGAGGTACCCCGCGCCGCCGTAGTTACGCACGTCGGCGGGATCGACATGAAGGCTTTTGACGATCGCCTCCTTGGCGAACGCGATCTCCTTCAAGTGCTTCTCCGGGTTGATCTGGCCCAGCGCCAGGAGCGCCACCGATGTCTTGTAGTTGACCAGCATTCCGTCGGGATCTGCGAACGACCCGTCAGGACGCCGGCGGCTCATCAGGAACGCCACCCCCTTGTCGAGAGCCGCTTGATGCCGGGCCCGGTCGGGGCATTTGGCCAAAGCGTAGAGGCTCAAGGCCGTGATCCCCACATCGGCCCGGTAGGCGGGGGCGCCGCCGGGCTTGTCCGGCATCACGATCCCCCAGGCCCCCTTCTCGTCCTGGGATTTCGCGAGGAAATCTCCTCCGGCCCGCATCGATTGGCGAATCTTTTCAGGCAACCCGGCGGGGGCGGCGGGACCGGCGGGGGCGGTGTCGAGAAAGGCCCACAGACATCCCGCCACGGCGACAACGCCCCAGAGTTTATTTTTCATGAGCCTCCTCCTCTCCAGCCTGCTCGGCTTCCTGTTTTTTGGCCTCCATCTCTTGCATCTCTTTTTCCATCTGCTTGACGATCGGGGCGCTCTCGGCCGAGCTGATCGGGCGGATCCGCAGCCGCACGGGAGTCCCCTCCGGCGGGAGGTCCTTGGCATCGGCGACCACCTCGCCGTATCCCAAGCGCAGGGTGCTGTCCAGAACCGTCGAGGTGATGTAGCCGGCGCTCGCGGTGGCGATGCTCCCGAAGGCGTTTGCCATGAAGTAGGTCAGGGGCGCTCCGGTCGTGGGGTCGGGTTCCGCCATGAACTCCGATCCCACGAAGACCCAGCCGCGCCGCCCAAAGGGCTTTCCCGTCGCCATATTGATCAGGAGATCCTCCGCCCGAATCTGCCGCCATCCATCCTTCTGGCGCCACTCCACCCATACGTCCACCAGATCCCCGCGGGGGCGCTTGGCGCTTCCCACCATGTTGGGGGCCTGGCCGGGCGCCAATCCGATCCGCAGAAGGGCGTAATAGAGATCCGACGGGCGCCCCTTCACCACCAAAAGCGCCTCGTGCAATTTCCCCTCGGGCGCGCTCGCCAGCAATTCGATCAATCCCTGGCGCATGTTGACGACGGCGTCGAGCTCCACCTCGCGGGAAGCGGGGATGACCCGGACGGCGCCGATCGTGATGACCCCCTGTTGGACGGAAGCCCGGGAGACCTGCAACGTCTCGCGCAAGGCGGCGGCGCGCGCCTCGACCTCCTTGGAGTCGCCTTTCCCGAACGCCTCTTTCCAGGCGTCAAGCACCGCGTGACAGGCGTCCGCGTGCAATGCGAAATCGCCGAGGCGCTCCTTGAGAAATGCGGCTGCCTTTTTGGAGAACGGACCGGCTCCCTCGGGCGGCGAAACCTCCGAGGCCCACTCGGCACGGAGCCTGTCGATCTCGAGGGCCCATCCTTTCTGCGCCTGGTCCCATGCGGCGCGGGCCTCGGCCGCCGGAATCCCGCGGCAGGCCGCCGCCTGTTCCTCGGCATCCCTCAAAAGCTTTTCCAGGAAGGAAAGATGATTCTCGATCCGGTCCTCGGCGTACAGGCGGATCGCCTCGTGATACTCTAAAAGCCATCCCTCGAGCGTCGCGGCGCAAGGGGTGTTCTCTTTTTTCCTCCCGACGACCGGCTCCAGAAGCGTCCGGCCCAACGTCAAAAGATTTCCCCCGAGGCGCTCGGCCGCCGTAGCGCTCCGGGCGTAGGGAATCAGCGTCCGCATGACCTCGTCGTCGCGGCCAGGGATCCGTCCCATCGCCACTTCGAGGCTCGTCCAGTGGACGTTGCCTTCCCAGTCCGTAAAGATCGCTTCGACCGCCCGGCGCTTGGCCTCAAGGACCCCCGCGCTCCCCCCCTGTCCGGAGGAAAGGCCGTTCCACACCCCTCTCTCCAGAGAGGGATCGGCTCCCTGAAGCGCCTTGCGCGCGATCGCGCGCTCGACGGGATCTTTCGACTGAAATCCAGCGACGATCCGCGCGAGGGGGCCGCCCGACTCTTTTTTTATTTCGGATTCAAGGGATTCAGGCTCGCCGGCCGCCCAGACCACGCGGGCCGCCAGCTTTCCATAGGCCGTGCTCAAACTCTCCAAGACCTTTCGGACGCGCGTGTGGCCGGTGAGGCGCTCCCGGGCGACCGCTTCGTCGTCTCCCAAGACCAGATCGATCGATGAGGCGATCCGATCCCTGCCGCCGACCCACTGCTTCCCAGGAGTTCCCGCGTCAAGAAGGAGCAGGGCGTCCCCTTCCTGCGGAGGAGCCACTTCCGCCTGCACCTCGTAGCGGCCAGGAGCAATCAGCTCGGGGAGAAACCGAACGGCGAACATCCCCTTCGCCACGGACGTCGACTCCCCCCAGACATAGCGTTTGCGAGGTTCGTCCGGCACAGGCCCTCCCGGCCCCGGAAAAACCGCATAGACCCAACAGGAAAGGACCGTCCCGTCCGGCAGGTCGGTCGTCCCCTCGACCGCGCAGCCGGTCCCCTCGTCTGAAGCCTCCCACCGCGCGGAAAGCCCTATCGTGAAACGGCAATGTTTCAAAAGAAGCCATCGCGCCGCCTGGCGGAGCGCCGGATCCTCCTCGCAGCGCAGAGCCTCTTGGAGAAATCCGACGGCCTTTCCGCCCAGCTTCTCGAAGGGGGCGGCAGCCTCGGCAAGGTTTTTGGGGTCCGGATCCGGCGCGCGCGAAACCTCGGCAACGCGCGAAAGCCAGGCGCCGCAGTCCGCACCCGGCCCGGTGAGAAACGCCAGAACCTCGGCGGCGCGCCGCCCAAGGGGGGAATCGCTTACGGCGATCTTCTCGAGCGGCGCGATGGCGGCCGGCCCCGCTCTTTTCAAGCGGTAGGCGGCGCGCGTGCGGGCCTCTTCCTTGGCCGCCGCCAGCTCCACGACCCATGCCGGGATCGGATCGGACGCGGCGGAAGGCGCCTCCGAAGTCACTCTGGCAGAGGGAGCGGCCGGCGCCACCTCATGATGTTCCGGTGCTTCTGCAGCCCAGGCCCCCAACGCCAAGGCCATTCCCAGCAGCATCGCCGACCCCCAGCTCATATACATAAAACGCTCCTCGAACACACAAGGTTCACCCTGGACCGGACAATGATTATTCCCCCTCCGGCGCCGAGCCGGTCTTGCGGCCGATCTGGCGGGCCCGGATCACAAGGTACAGGACTGCCATCCGGACCGCCAAGCCGTTGGCAACCTGCCTTAAGATCACGGAGTGGGGGCCGTCGGCCACCTCCGGCGTGATCTCGACGCCGCGGTTCAAGGGCCCCGGGTGCATCACGAGACACCCCTCCTTGAGACGGGAGGCGCGTGCGGCGTTCATCCCGAAAAACTGGGCGTATTCGCGGATCGAGGGAAAAAGGTTCTTGGCCTGGCGCTCCGCTTGAATGCGCAGGAGATTCACGACATCACAGCGCGGCAGGATGCCGTCGAGATCGTTCGAGATCTCCGCTCCAAAGTCCCGGACCCAGGGAGGAATCAGCGTCGACGGCCCCACGACAACGACCCTGGCGCCCAGTTTTGTGAGCCCCCACAGGTTGGAGCGTGCCACCCGGCTGTGGGCGATGTCGCCGACGATGGCGACGGTGAGCCCCTCCACGCGCCCCCGGGCCTGTCGGATCGTGAAGATGTCGAGAAGCCCTTGCGTCGGGTGCTCATGCCAGCCGTCGCCGGCGTTGACCACCGAACAGTCAAGACACCTGGCCAGAAGATGCGGCGCCCCCGCTATCGCGTGGCGCACCACCAGGCAGTCGACCCCCATCGCCTCGATGTTCCTGGCCGTGTCGCGCAGGCTTTCCCCCTTCGACGTGCTTAAGGTGGAGACGTTGACGGTCAGGACGTCAGCGGAGAGTCGCTTGGCGGCGAGCGCGAAGGAGTTCGCCGTCCGGGTCGATGACTCGAAGAAAAGATTGGCGATAGTCTGCCCCCTTAAGGCGGGGACCTTCTTCACCGTTCGGCTTCCCACCTCGGCCAAAGAGGCGGCGGTGTCAAGGACGAGCGTGATCTCATCGGCCGAAAGATCCTCAAGACCCAGGAGATGCCGGCGCGTCCAGGCGTTTTTTTTCTTGGCGGGGCTCACGGCCGCTTCTTCCTTCCACGGGACGTCTCGACCAGGACGACATCTTCGCCGTCGACTTCCGAAAACCGCGTGACGACGCGCGCCGGAGGGTCCACGACGAGGCGTTCGGCCGCATGGTCGGGCTGGATCGGAAGCTCGCGGCCGCCGCGATCCACGAGAACCGCGAGCCTCACCCGCGCCGGACGCCCCAGATCCGTGAGGGCGTCCAATGCCGCCCGGACCGTCCGCCCCGTGTATAAAACGTCATCCACGAGAAAAATCGAGAGGCCGTCTAAGGCAAAGTCGATCTCGGTCTTTCGCACGATCGGGCCTTCTGAAAGCGAGCCGGCGCCGAGGTCATCGCGGTAGAGCGTGATGTCGAGAACCCCAAGCGGCATCTCCCCGAAGCGAAAGCGCAGGAGTCCGCTCAAGCGCCGCGCCAGGACCTCGCCTCCCGTCCGGATCCCGATGATCCCCCAGGTCCCGCCGGCGGCCTGCATTTCGCGGGCCATCGACTCGGCCAGAGCCTCGATGAGGCGCCCGACGTCCGGACTCTTGAAAAGAGGTTTTGCCGACGGCATGAAAAATGGATTCTACGCCGCAGAGGAAAATCCCGCGAGTACAATCGCGCCCCTTCCTGAAGCAAAAGACCAGATCTGGACGCCGGAAGGAAGATCCGAGACACTCCAGCCTCCGATGGACGACAGAATCATCATCTCAAGGCTCGCCGTCGACTGCATCGTGGGGACGCTTCCCCATGAACGGGAAATCCCCCAGCGGATCCTCGTGGACCTCGAGATGATTTGCGATCTAACGCGGGCCGGCGCCACGGACGACCTGCGGTACGCCCCCAACTACGCGCGGGCGGCCGAGAAGACGCGCGACTTCTGCGCGGCGCGCAAGGCCCAGCTTTTGGAAACCCTAGCCGAAGGGGTCGCCCGGATGCTCCTCAAGGAATTCCCCGTCGAGGCCGTCACCGTCTGCGTCACCAAGCCCGCCGCGATCCCCGGCGCCGCCGGCACAGCGGTGGAAATCCACCGAAAAAGAACCTGAGGGATCGTGCGGAGATCATCGATGGTTAGTTTGGTTGGAGTTGCTGCGAGACGTTTCTTTGAAAAAGCGCATACTGTGTTTGTGCTTTTCTCTATTTTGCGTTTGTCCGTTTGTTTGGGATTTGGGGTTTGGGGTTTGGGATTTCCGGAATTCTTTCCCTATGAACGTTGAGCTCACGAAAGAATTCCGGTTCGAAGCCGCTCATCGCCTGCCGCATGTCCCGCCGGGCCACAAATGCGGACGGCTCCACGGCCATTCGTTCCGCTTCGAGGTGGCAGTCGCGGGGGAAGTCGACCCCAAAACGGGATGGCTTCTCGACTACGGCGACATCAAAGCGGCGGCCGAGCCGCTTCTAGCACAGCTGGACCACTACAACCTGAACGACATCCCAGGGCTCGAGAATCCCACTTCAGAAATCTTGGCCCGGTGGATTTACGACCGCGTGAAGCCGGCCCTCCCCCTCTTGGCGTCTGTCACCGTGCGCGAAACCTGCACCACGCAGTGCGTTTACAGAGGTGAGGCAGGGAGCTCTTGAATCAGGGTCTGGTGCGCGCATCTCGTCGTTCACCGATCGGATTTCGTCGTTCGTTTTCTGCGAACGACGAATCCCGATTGCAAAGGCTTATTTCTTTTCGGTGGCCGCGGCCAGGAGCTGCTTGACGGCCTCAGCCGCGCGAGAGGCGGGGAGGAGATAGGTCCCCGTCCAATCCGGCCGCGCGAGATTGAGCCCCCGGACCTGGCCCGCGAGGTCCACGACCGGAGATCCTATCTGCGCCGGCCAGACGACGCCATCGTGCTGGACCACGGTTCCGAGCCCCTCAAAGCGGACGCTCACCGGCCCCCGCAGAGCCGTCTCCTCGCCCATTCGGGAACCCGCGCCGCCCGAACCAAGCCTCACCTCTAGGTAGCGCACGAAAGGGCTTCCCTCTTTGTCCTGGCGGCCGACGCGCAGCACCAGGACATCCCCAGCCCTTTTCGCCGCCGCGATTTCGGCAAGGTGCTCCGGCGTTTCAGGCGCTTGGCCGTCCGCACGGTGTATGACATCCCCGCGGAGGACCCCGGCGCGCTGGGCCGCTCCCCGCGGCACAACCTCCGTCACCTCAAGCGCCTTGCTTCCCTCGAGCGTGCGCGTCGAGAGTCCCAGGCCGGGTTTTTCCGACGGCCGCCCTGGCTTTTTCCCAGGGGGGCGGCGGGCGGAATTCACTCGCCCCGTCTCGAAACGGGGCAGGGAGACAATCCCCCAGGAGAGCGCCGCCCCCCCTGGAGCGACTGAAATAAGGAAGGTCCCGCCGATCACGGCCTCTTGGGTTTCGTCGAATGCGATCACCGCAGGAAGAGGCGATTCGATCTTGAGGAGGGCGAGATCCGTCGCCTCATCCTGTGCGGCAATAATGGCAGGGATCTCGCGGCCATCCGCCCCCACGACCGCCAGGGGCGCATCAAAAAAAAGCTCGCTCGCCTTGGTGACGAGAAACCCCTCCTGGGAGACGGCGGTGGCGAACGCCGCGATCCGCCCTTCCTGTTTGACGGAAAAGATGGCTGGGCCGCACGGGAGGGCCGCGGCCGACAGGATTTTCAGGAGTTCGGGGCCGTCTTTCCGGTGGCGGGGATCCGCTTCGGTCGCGGAAGGGTACTGCAGCTGCCATCGGTAGATTGGCGGCACGCCGGCCGCGCGCCCCTTGTCCCTCAGGACTTCCCTCAAATCCCTGAAGTCGGCACGCTCTCTCAAGGGGGCGAACGCCTCGTCCTGCTCGATTGCCTCTGAATCGATCGAACCCAAAGGAAGGGCCTGCGCGAGAAGCGACACCGCCCGCTGGGCCCTCTCTTCCTTGGCCTGAGGATCCCCTTCTTGGACCGACCACAAGGAGAAGGCCCGCGCCGCGTCGTAAAACACCATCACGTCCGGTTTCGTCCCTTGGCAGACGTGTTCGAAAATCCCAGCCGCCTTGCCGATCTTCCCTTCGGCGAAGGCGAGACACGCGGCCATGTACTGATCGAATTCTGCTTGCTTCATCAGGTTCTGGACGCTTCCCCCGCTCCCCTCGATCCGTTCGACGCCCAGCACCTCACTGTTCTTGAGGCGGTCAAGAACCTTCCTCAAGTCGTTCGTGGGCGCGAAATCCCCCTCGGTGACCGTGTCGGGAGACTGGGCTTCGTTGAGCGCCACAAGCCGCCCCGCGAGATCAAAGACAGGCCCTCCCGAATCGCCGGGGGCCACAGGGGTGTCCATCTGGAGATATCCGCTCGGAAAGCGGCCGCCGACGCGGCCAAATCTTGGAACCGGCCCTCGTCCCTTAAAAAGCGCCAAGGGATGGCCCATCGCAATCACCCACTCCCCCGGTATGAGCGCCTCGGAATCTCCAAACTCGACGAAGGGAAACGGTTTCTTGTCTGCCCCTTCCTCTTCCTCGGAAGAAATCTTCACCAACCCGTAATCCATCGCGAGATGTACCCCGTGCGTCACCCCGGGGGCCGAGCGCCCGTCGGCGAAGGTCACGCGGACCCGGGCGCCGGGTCTGTGCCCGACCACGTGCGAGCAGGTGGCGATCCAGCCGTCGGGGGAGATGATCACCCCCGAGCCGCTATCCCCCCCTATGATGGCCAAATGGACAACGGCGGGGCGCACGGCCTTGACCGCTTCCTGGAAACGCCCCTCGAGAACCTTGAAATCATCAAGCGTCTCGAGGCGCACCGCCGGCGACGGGCCTGCCGGGAGCGCCGATGCCAAAATCAGGATCGCCGTCACGCCTAAGTTTTTTTTCATCGCGTTCCCCTCTATTTTCCGATGCAGAATTTTCCGAAGATCCGGTCCAACATCTCCTCTGGCGCAGCAGGCCCGAAAAGCGGCGAGAACCCCTCCACCGCCTCGCGGAGCGATGCGGCCACGAGCTCCGGCGCCCCGCCCTGGCGGGCCTCCTCCCAAGCGCGATCGAGCGCCTCGCCGACGGCCGTGTAAATGGCCCCTTCGGCCGCCTGGGCGCGGGCCGGGTCGCTCCTCCTCTCATCAACCATCCACTCCGCAAGCGCTTTTTGGAGCTCCGGGATCCCTGCGCCCGTCCGGGCGCTCGCCGTTAAGGCCGCGGCGGCCGCCTCGGGCTCAACGACCCCAACCCAATCCAACCGGCGAGGGAGATCCCCCTTGGCGATCACCACCCGATGCGCCAACCCTCGGCACCGCTCGTAGAGCTCGCCGTCTTCCTTCTCCCAAGGGCGCCCGCCATCGGCCACGAAAAGAACAAAAGGACGGCCTGCCAGGGCCGCGGCCAGAAGCTTATGGCCCGTCTCGTCAACGCACGCGGCCGCCTCCCCCAAAAACCCCGGCGTGTCGACGAGAATGAATGCCACCGCGCGGTTTCCCAAGGGCCAAGAGACTTCGGCTTCGATCATGTCGCGTGTCGTCCCGGCGACGGGGCTTTCAAGATTGGGCAGGGCGCCGCTCCCCTGCACAAGAGAGTTGAACAAGGTCGACTTCCCGGCGTTCGCCTTCCCCACGAGAAAGAGGCGAGGCAAGCCGGCCGCGACATCCCCCCTCGGAACCTGAGAATCTGCAGCGGCGGCCGAAAGCGTTTCCCTCAAATATCGGATCTGTTCGGGCAGACTCTCGTCCTGAAAAAAATCGATCCCCTCCTCAGCGAAATCCAAGCTCCCTTCCAGGAGCGCCAGAAGCCCCGCCACCGATTCGCGAAGCGCCGTCGCGCGCGTGCGGCGGTTTTCCCCAAGGAGCGCAAGGGCCCGCCGGTGATCCTCGCCGCGCTCCGCGTCGATCACGCCCAAGACCGCCTCGGCCTGCGTCAGATCCAGGCGGCCGTTCTCGAAGGCCCGCCGCGTGAACTCGCCTGGTTCGGCGCTTCGCGCCCCGGCCGCTAGGATCCGCGCGTAAAGAGCCCCCACGAGCACAGGGTTCCCCGGCACGTGGAGCTCCGCCATCTCCTCGCGCGTATAACTTTTTGGCGCGCGCATCAGGATGAGCCCCGCGGGGGCCAGGCTCCCGGGGCCTGGCGCGCCCTCCCAGCGGACGGTTCCCTCGATCCATCGAAAGGAAGGCTGAGCGGCGAGGGGGCCGCCGCTCCGGGGCGTGAACACACGTGCGGCGACGACGATCGCTTCGACCCCTGAAAGGCGCAGGATCGCGCGCGGGGAGGGCCCCGGCGGCGTTGCGACCGCCGCGATCGTGTCGGTCATGACACCGCCAGCGGCGGCAAGGCCTTCGCGGCCTTCAAGCGCCGCTGGATCAGTTTGTATTCAAAAATCCCCAGGACGGTGTTGGCGAACCAGTAGAGGACGAGCCCCGAGGCCATGTTGTAGAGGATGAACCCCATGAAAACGAACGCGAAGTACTGCGTGAACTTCTGCTGCTTGGCCTGCTCGGGGTCGGCCGCCGGCGGCGCGGGGTTCATCCACATCTGAATGAAGGAGGCAACCGTCATCAGGATCGGCAGGAGGTTGACATCCTCGATCCGAGTTAAATACAGGTTGACCTGAGCCCAGGAGGGGAGCACCACAAGCCTGTCTGGCACCGCCAGATCCCGGATCCATAAACAAAAAGGGGCTCCGCGCAGTTCCACGGCGTTGGCGATCACCGCGTAGAGCGCGATAAAGATCGGCATCTGCAGGAGGAGCGGGAGGCACCCCTTGAGCCCCGCCATCTGGGGGTTCCCGTGCTCCTTGTAGAGCTTCATCGTCTCCTCGGTGCGCTTTCGCATGTTGTTCTTGTACTTCTCGTTGATCTCCTCGATCTTCGGCATGAGCTTTTTCATCTTCTCCTGCATCTTCTGCATCGAGGACTGCTGGTTGACGGACAAGGGGTGCATGAGAACCTTCACAAGCACCGTCAAAAGGAGGATCGCCGCGCCGTAGTTTCCGGTGACGCCGTACCAGAACGTGAGAATCACGAAAAGCGGAACTTCGATCCACCACGTCCATTGTCGATGGATCGCCAGGGCCAGATCCGCATGAGCCTCGGCCCGGGCGAGCTTCTTCGGGATCGCGAGCATTCGGTATGACGCCTCAGCCGACTGGCCTGGTGCCAGCACAAGCTCCGGCCCTTCGAACCAGAGGCCGAGTTCCGTCTTGTCCTTCTCCTTTTCCTTTTTGAGCGCCTCCCAGACCGCCTGGGGGGCGGCCGCGTCCGGCGCGAGCTCAGGCCGGACCGACAGGAGGAAGTATTTGTTGGCGAGCCCCCCCCAGACAACCGGCCCCTCAGTGAAGGGAAGCGGCTTCTCAAGATCCTTCAAACCCTGCGCGACGCGCCGGATCGTCCCATCCTCACGGCGCGTCAGGATCACACCTTCGCTGGGATAGGGGGTGTCCTGGCGGTCCTCCTTCTGGGGAAGCCCGCAGGCCGCCAGGATCTTGGGCTTGAAGGTGCAGGGAGCGTGTCCTTGATTTCGAAAAGAGATGCGCAGGGTGAGGCCGTCGGGATCCGGACCCGGGATGTACTCCTTCACCACCTCGAGGCCGTTCACCAGGCGCACGGCGAAGGCAGCGCCTGTCCCCGACGGACGCCCTTCCCAGACGGCTCCCCCTAAATCCACGGCGGTGCCGTTGTCGCCCAGGACCACCTCGCCGGGAAAGCGCCCCGAAACGCTTTCCGCGACAACCCGGCCGTCGACATGGAGGCTCGAATCCCCCTCGGCCAGGATCGTCCAGGCGCGCAGGCTCCCTCCCTGGGCGGCAAGCGTCGCGCGCCAACGCGGGGGCTTCCCCTCCATGGAGATTCCGGCGAGCGCCTCCGATGCCGGCGCACCTGCCGCTGGAGGAAGCGCCGCCCAAGTGGCCGCGACGGCCTCCTTTGCGGCCGCATCGCCAGCCCCAGGCGCCTGCACGACAGGAACGGCGGCAGATTTCCCGGCCGTCGGCGCGAGTTTTCGGGGAAGTGGCGGATGGAAATGATTCCAGATCGCCAGATAGGCGACCATCGCCGCGATCCCGACGAACATCGCTGTGAAAAATCGCTTATCCACGCTAAGGGGCCGTGCAGAAATAACTGTCGTGTTTGATAGGAGGGTTCACAGAACACGAACAATTACCTCGGAGATTTTTCACGAGAGATCTTTTCATTCAATTCCTTTCTGCACGGCCCCTTATCTAGGATTCGCGCAAAAAAAGGGGAATGACAAGATAGCAGAATCAAAACGGTCCATTGCAACAGAATCGACCAATTATTTTGCGCGAATCCTAGTGTCCTTCCAACAGGCGGTCCCCCAGGGACCTATCCAAAGCGTCGATCGCGTGGATCTTCTGGACCGTCTTATCGACATCGTATTCGACGCGCCGCCAGACGACCGATTCGCCGTCGTAGGTGGCATAGCAAGCGCGGATGTCCCCGTCGCGGGGCTGTCCGACCGAGCCGATATTCACGAAGGCCTTGGAGCTGTCCGGGATGTAGATGTTGTGGAGATCCTGTGGCGAGAAGAACTCGAATTTTTCGGTAAAGACACCCGGCAAATGCGTGTGCCCTCCGAAACAAAGGTGCGGGATCTGGTCGAAGATGTCCTTCATCTTGCCGTGGTTGGTGGCGTCCCGCGGGATCACATATTCCTTGGTGGGATTGCGCGGCGAGCCGTGCACGTAGGTGACGTTCCCTTCCTGGCGGATCGATTCCATCCGCTCCAGGAAATTCCACCGCTCCTGCTTCAAGGGATCGTTGTGGATGTTGTCACTCAACCGCTGGCGGGTCCAGTCGGCAGCCCGCCGGGCCCGTAGATTGAAGTCCGAGGCCTCGCCCGTTAGAACCGCCTCGTCGTGATTCCCAAGAAGGACCGTCTTCAGATCCTTCAAGAGATCGATGCACGCTTCGGGGTCGGGGCCATACCCGACGACATCGCCCAGGCAGACGATCTCATCGATCTTCTTGGCGCGGATGTCGCCTAAAACCGCCTCGAGGGCGGCCAGATTCGAATGGATGTCGGAGATGAACGCGATCATGTTGTACCCCCGCGCCGAAAAAGAGGGCAGGCGCTCGGGCTAGCGGTTCGACTTAAGAAGTCTTCATTCCCTATACATGACCAAGACTTCCTCGCTCACCACTCGTGCTGAGCCGAAAGTTTTGGTGCGCAGCACGAAAAATTTTTGTACGAAGCACTAGCCCTTGGCCGCTTCAGGCCCCTGAGCCTCCTCAACCAGCATCACAGGGATGTTGTCGCGGATGGGATAACGGCGGCGGCACTGGACGCAAACAAGCGATTCAGACGACCCGCTCGTCTCGTGGCGGACCTCCGTCTTGCAGAGGGGACAGGCGAGTATCTCCAGAAGTTCTCTGTCGATCGGCACGGTTCCTCCTTTAAGCGCATGATAGTCGCAAGACCCAGGAGGGTCAATCGGCGATCCCGCGAGTTTCCCCAGTTTGTGCACAGATCCCTGCTCATGCCAAAGTGGCGTGATTCTATACCGGCTGGTTCCATAATAGGAGAAACCTTCCAGCCT
>SBBH01000081.1 GCA_005239795.1 Planctomycetales bacterium | reverse complement strand
TCCTTGCTCTGCTCCGTCAGGTGGTCGATCACCCCTCTTTTGTCGGAGCATCTCGTCAGATCGCTTCAGCGATTTTTACAGCCGGCTAAAGGATTACCCACGATGAGGCCGCCTATCGCGCCCCCGACACTTTCATGGACATGGCTGGCGGCCAAGAGCGATTCGTGCAAAACTGTTTGTGGACGCCCTACACGAATTTATGAAAGCGAGCCCTAAAACAGACCCCCACCCCTCACCGACTCTCCCGCCGATACAGCGCCACCGGCACCTGGGCATAGCTCATGAACCGTGGATAGAAGATCTGCCCCAAGACGCCAAACCGCGGCTCCCAGGACCGGACGAGCCTCCAACCCGGAGGAGGTCCGTTTAATTCGTGGTTGCAGATGACAAAATGGTGATCGGCTGGAGTGGTTCTCTCAGTTCCATCAGGCAAGAAGAGGTGGCGCATAAACGCAAAGGGAGGAAGGTCCCAGGGCTCACCGCCCAGGGGGACCTCCAGATCGCCGGGGGCCAGATGGGCGTTGACCCATCGGGCCGCCGCAAGCCGCGTCGATCCCTCTCCGACATCCTGCCGGCAGCAATCGAGAATCGCCCAGGAAGAAAGAGCCAAGGCCGCCGCGCATGCGGCGATCGCCGCGATCCCTCCCCGGCGATGGCGGCGCACCCACTCCCGCAACCCCTCGACGCATAGGA
Source organism: Planctomycetales bacterium (assembly GCA_005239795.1). Taxonomy (GTDB): domain Bacteria; phylum Planctomycetota; class SBBH01; order SBBH01; family SBBH01; genus SBBH01. The sequence goes on along the minus strand of SBBH01000081.1, from coordinate 2,902 downwards.
CGATCACCAAGGGAAGGAAAGAAATCACGAATCTCAAGTTCCCCCGCTCGTAAATGCGGCTCCGGTTAACGTACAGATAGAAAAGGGCGGCGCCGACGAGCGGCAGGATCACGCACAAACGCCAGGGACGCCGCCTGAGCGCCCAGAGACCCACGGCCGTCGGCGCCAGGAGCACCCATCCATACCATCCGGGGAGGACGTCCCTCAAAAATGTCGCGTAGACGCCCCACGGCGCCGGAAAAGGGCCGGTGGTCGCCCGGTGCGTCTCCATCTCATGGCGCCAGACCTCAAGCGATGTCAGCAGATAGGGATTGCAGAGGAAGAAGACGGCCGCCAAGGCGAGCACCGACGCGGCCACGCGGACCATGCGAGACGTCCAGCCCATCGGCGTCCAAAAAGCCGCCACCAGCGGGATCAGCCACGCGGGAGATACCACCGTCGACATGCCCGAGGCCAGCCCGGCAGAGAGGCTGCTTGCGGCAAGGTCCCGCACGCGGCCGGCCTGGGAATACCGGATCGCCATGAAAAGGCTCAACACGACGAAAACAGTCGCCGGAAGGTGAGGCTTCAAGACGTGGATCTGGTCCTGGACAGCCGGATGCAGGCTCCAGAGCACCGCCAGAGCCAAGGCCCCCCTCTCTCCCCACAACAGCCGCCCCAGACCCCACAGCGCGGGAATCGCCAGAACCGCCCACAAGGCCGCATAGATCCTTCCCCAACGGAGCAGAGTTCCCATCTCCTCCGGATGCGCCAGATAGAACGACGTGTCGGAAACGAGCCGACAGATCCCCAGACGGTCCAACCCCCAATACCACGCCCCCAGCGGATAATAAAAGAGCCCTCCATACTGAAACGTACGAGGATTGAAATCCCACCCGGCCGGCGCCATGTTCGCGAACCCAATGAAGGCCCGTCCCTCGTCAGGATGGTGCGAATAGAGTGCAAAACGCCTGTAGAGACGCGCCACGGTGGATGCCCGATCTTCCACGGGAAGGATGGCGCTCGATCCTCTCTGGCGCTTCACGGCAAGATCCTGCGACATGAGCGATCCGGCGCTCTCCAGATAAGACGCGGCTTCGCCATTGGGATTATAAAGCAGGGAACGCGCCGGCCCCGGAAGTCCCCAATCATCGCCAATCCAAGCGCACACCATAAGAAAAATGACAAGAAGCGCAGGGATCCAAGAGATTCTGCCGGACGGGCTCCGCTCGGCGCAAAAGTTTTCGGCTGTCTTCACGGCGCTGCGCCCTCCGGGATCGCTCCAGAAAGCTCTCTCAGGAGGCTCTCCCACTGGCGCACCACCGTCTCCCATGAAAACTGGGCGGAGCGCGCCCGGGAGGCTTCCCCCATACGCCGCCTGAGGGCAGGATCGACGGAGAGCGTCCGAATCCGCGCCGCCAAGTCTTGAGGGTCGCGGCTGACGAAGTAGCCGTTCACTCCCTCCTCCAGCACTTCGAGCATCCCGCTTACGCGAGTGGCCAGGATCGGCAGGCCCGAGGCGGCCGCCTCCAGGGACGCCAGGGAAAAGGCTTCCCAAGCGGACGGCTGAAGGTAAATGTCGCACGCCCTGTACAACTCGGCCACCTTCTTCTGATACCCGAGCCAGCGAATCCGCTCGGAGACGCCCAGGGATGCCGCGAGGCGCCGGAACGCCTTTTGCTGGCGCCCTCCACCCGCCACGCACAGAAAAAGAGGCGCCTCCGGGACGCGCGCGATCGCCTCGATCACCGACGAGAGCCCCTTCCAGACGGGGTCATAGGCGGCGACGAAACAGAGCCACACTGCCTCTTGCGGCAATCCCCATTGTTCGGCCAATCCCCGGCGCGCCTCCTGGCGGCCGGCGGGAGTGAATTCCTCCATGTCGACGCCGTTGGGGATGACGCGCACCCTTTCGGGAGGAACATGGTAATGGCGAATGAGATCCTGGCGCAGTCCCTCCGAAACCGCCACGAGACAGCGCGCCTGGCGGGCGTGGCGCTGCTCCAAAAACCATTGCACCCATCCCAAGGGATTGGCGCGCCGCAAAAAGCGCTCCGAAAGCGACAGCCCCTCGGCCAAAACCGCCCGGCGCCAGGCCGGGTAGCAGAAATGGGCGTGCGCCACGTCGCTCTGCCAGGTCTCCGCGAACCCCGCCACCACCACGTCAAACCCCTGCCTCGGGAAGCGGTTTGCCCGACATACAAACTGCATCAATTCCACGAGGACGATCCGGCGCCCCAGAAAACGAGAGACGGGCACAGGCGACCACGACACCCGATGGCGCGGGGAGGGCGCAAACTCGATCGCGGCCAGCGTCGTCTCGATCGGTTCGCACAATCCTTCCAAGATGTGCCAAGCCACACGCGGAATCCCTCCCAGGGGACTCACGGCACGGGTCACAAAAAGGACGCGCGGACGATCGTGGCTCACGCCTTTCGCCCCCGCATGTGCAGGAAGAAACCGATTCGCGGCAGGCGGGAGGCCAAAGCATCCTCCAGCCGATAGAGCCACGGCAAGGGCGCTTGGGCCAGGTAGCAGTCGTAGCTTGAAAATGGAGCGATCCACCAGCTCACGTCCTGGAATCCAGCGGCCTTGAAAAGCCCTTCGAATTCACCGATGGAGAAACTCCGCTCCGGCCCGATCCGCCAGCGCCCCAGGATCTTCTTCAGAGGACGCACACAGAACGTCCACAGGGAGACACGGTGAGGGACCGAATGATAGGCCCATCCCCCGGATTTTAGGACGCGGAACGATTCCGCAAGCGCACGCGCCGTTTCAAGATGCTCGATGACGCCCAACGAATAGACGCCATCGAACGATCGGTCCCGGAAAGGAAGCCGGACGGCGTCTGCGCAGAGCCGGGCCACGTCCTCCTGAGGATCGGTCAAAGCCGTCCAAGCTAGATCGACCCCCACCCCTTCAG
>SBBH01000249.1 GCA_005239795.1 Planctomycetales bacterium | reverse complement strand
GGCCTCGCAAGGGCCGGCGCCGCTACTCACTTCCCTTTCTCCCCACCAACCTATGGATTATCGATCCAGATGGGGGAGGCCCACGCCATACAGCCATCTTCCTGGATGACGCGGAAGTAGATGTACGCGTCCCCCGTCGGCGCCGGATCCTGCCACGTCAAGTCGACCTCTGTCGGCTTCGGATCGCTGTAAACATTCGTCTGGACCGGAACGCCGTTCTTCAAGATATGCAGTTCCTGGATCCCGGGGCGGGTCGACGCCCCCAAGTGCGCCGAAGATGCGGCGATGATCCGGAAGACCGGGGCGGGCTCCGCCGTGGAAACTTCGGACCCCATCGGGTAGCGGCTCCCTCCGGCCGTCACATAGAAATTCAGCGGCATCTTGGCCCCTATCGTCGCGTAGGTGCGCCGATCCATCAAGGCGTCCCAGATCCGCATGCGCAAGGTGGGAATGGTCCGATCCCCCAGGACAAATGCCCATCCGGGGCGCGAAGAATAATTCCCCCCCTCACCGCTTCCCTGCGGCCAGGGAAGATGCTGGTCGGAGCTTCCGATGAATCCGAACTTATTCCCGCTGTTGAGGATCTCCACCACGGAGGCACCATCCCCCGGGGGGTGGTGATTCCCCAACGACAGGTCCGCACCGATCGGATACTCCCACCAGGGAGCGGTGTCGGTCGGGTAATAGGCGTTCTCGGACGATCCTTTCTCACTGGCAATCTCAATCACGCGCCGAATCTGACCATTGGACGGGTCATTCCCCAAACCGAAAACGCTGATCCCTCCCGTGAGCATCCAGGCCGTGTGGTGAGGGACGCACATCGCCTCGTAGTTCCCCTGCACCACAATCTGATCGTGGAGATGGGCCAGGAAGTCGTTCAAGGTGTATTTGACGACTCCCTTGACGGTGTCCGTCCCGCTGTAATTGCTAGGATAGACGATGGGATTCCCTGGCAGATTGAGGTCCCGAAACAGCGTATGGTGATGGCATTCGTATGCCGCTTTGTAGCTCTGCTCCCCTCCCTTTAAGACGATGAACTTCTGTTCCAAGGGGTCGATCTCGTTCTGGGCCAGCTGGGCGGCCCCGTTGGCGAATGACGCCCACTTCTGCTGGGTGTGATCGAGGGAACAGATGAATTGTGTCCCAAAGGCCCAGAAATGCTGGTGGGCGCGCACCTTGGGCGGCTGTGAGGCATGCCCCCCCGTCCCGCCGTGGTTTTGTAAATCCCCGAAATAGGTCGGGAACCATGCGGAGTCATCAGGATTCGCCGGATCGAGCACCCTGACGGTGTTGCTCGAGGAGCTGATCGCCCCAGCTGTCACCTGAAAGACCTGGAATCCCCGTGTGTTCAAGGTCACTGGGACGCGGCACTTCCCCATGTCCGACGCGGCGAAGGAAATTTGAGAGGGAAACACCGCCGCCGGATCGGTGCAGCTCAGCGTCACGGTCCCCACATAATCCTCGACCGGCACAGAGGTCTCATCGAATTTCGTGCTCCCGGCGCGCTGGATCGCGCAGAGGGTCAGATCGAACAACTGCCCCACGTCCGCGGTCACCGGGGCCGTCGTCAGAAAGGCATTGGCATCCTGGCCCGTGAAAAGCAGGGTCGGCAGAGGAGCGCTGGTCAGCACATACCCTCCGCCGTTGCCGACATTGTTGACCCAGACGACCACCTTCGGAGTATGAGGTTCCCAATTGTGAGCCAAGCCGGGGCCGCCGCTCGCGGTGCTGCCGAAGACGACGTCGATCGTATCCCCCTTCTTGGGCGCCGTCGTGCTGGTCACTTTACATTGGATGCAATAGGTCTCTGCCTTGAGAACAAGCGCCCGCTGGAACGCGACGCCGGCTCTTGAACAGGAGACGGTGACATAATTGGCCCCGGTGGGGGTCGTGATCTGGGGTTGGGAAAAAAAATGGGACATCGACGCATTCGGCCCTAGCAGGTAGCCAGAAGAGTTGGCATACTTGGAATTCTCGGCCCCCGTGATGCCGGTGGGGTATCCGAATCCAACCTGTATCCCGCCGTTTCTGGGGATCCCCCCATCCCCCACCAGGTAGCGGATGGTCAAGTTGGGCACATAGCCGACGTTGGGATCCGTCTCGAAACCTGGCCACTTCCCCAAGCCCCAGGTCCCCTGTGGAATTTCAACCACACCGCCGGGGGGATTCGTGATGCTCACCGACGCATTCGTCTCGGCTTGTATCGAACCCGGCAGAAAAAACCCCGCGACGACCATCGGCGCCCACAGCCATTTCTTCGTGATCATGGACCCTCCTTCATGATGGACTTCTGGCCTTTGAACCCAATGCCCCAATCAATCGATTTTTTTCGGGAACAGCTTTAATGCTTTGAGCGGCTCCGGAACATTCGCGGCGCGTGGTCGGTCTCCTCCGGCGGCCTGCATCGGAGGGAACATACATCACCTCCAACAACGCACAAACCTCACCCAAACGAATTTTACGAGAGGTCGGGAGGAGAATGCAAATAATTCATGATTGCGAGCACCCCCCTGTGCTCCCTCCATCGCGACTCACGAGAGAATCTCGGACCCTTCGCGTCGGGGGCCGTCCCAAGGGAGCCCAGGGGGCCGCAGATTTTAGGATTCGCGCGAAAATAACTTAAATTCCTGAGATACATCCACCCGATCATTGAGCAATCGCAAAGACACCTTGCCCACAAGGGATTCGGAGTTACCGTGAGTGGCAAGATCGAAGAACTGAGTTTATAGTTTTCAGACGCGACACGAGCGGCGCTTGAAGCGAGGGCTGCCACCCGGGGGGCTAAATATTATAAAATAGACTTGACCCCTTTTTTTTCAATGCGCGATCTCAAACCGCGTGAATTCCCCGGTGGCGTCCTGCCACTCCTCATGTGTGGCGCGGGGTTTCAGGGTCGCCCGAATCTCGCTTAAAAACGCCGCGAGATCTTGCTGATCCCCTTCGGCCACGAGCTCGACACGCCCGTCGGCGAGGTTCTTCACCCACCCGGTGAGATTCGCGTGGCGTGCGGCAATGGCGCTCGCCGTGTAGCGGAACCCCACCCCCTGGACGCGGCCGGAGAAGAAGACGTGGAGCCGGACGGACATGGGAATTAAGGATAGCGTGGTCGTGGTCCGTGATTTGCCAGAGGTTGTATCTTGCGAACCACGCATCACGGACCACGCACCACGGATTCAGCCTATCTCAAATCGAACTGATAGAGGCGGCCATCCTCGGTGGTGTAGTAGACCGTGCTGTTGGCGACGTCGATCCCGACCCCCACGACATCAAAATCCCCCGGCACGCGGAAGCGCGTCCCCGCCCCCTGCGTCGGATCGGTGGCCGACAGGGCGTAGATATAGCCGCCGTCGGTCCCGAAGTAGATCCAGTCGTTATAAACCTCGATGCCGCCGTTTAAAGACTGTGTCGAAATGGAGCCGGTGAGGTCGTAGGGGAAGTTCGTCTCCTGCGTCCCTTGGCTTCCCGAGAGGCGGTTCACCTGCGCCGTGTCGCCGATAAAGACCGGCGACGCGTAGGAAAGCGGGAGGGCCTGGACGCAGGGGGCTGTCTTGATGTTGTCGGAGTCGGCAATGTCCGCGCCGCCGCCGATCGAGGAATTGTTCCACTCGATCCCCCCCATGTTGGATTGGTCCATCCGGGCGGCCGATTCATAGCCGAAGTCTCCATTGAACGCATGGAGGGACCCTAGGACGCGCTCGGTCGACGCGCCGCTCGAGAGCTTGGTGCGGACCATGGAAAAGTTGGCGGGGGCAATGCTCGCCAGGGTGTCCGGCGTCGCCGTGCCCGCCGCGGTGATCTTGACAAAATTGTTCCCGGCGCTCAGGTTGTAGGTAGTCCCGTCGAGCCAGAGCGGAAAGAGGTTCGCCGTCACGCGCAGTCCCGTGTTCCACCCGATCCCCTGGGCGCTCCGGGAATATCCCATGTCATCGGTGTTGACGGAGCCGTCGGCACCATAAATCTTATAGAGTGTCGAGGTGTTCCCCTGAAAACTCGTGACATAGAGCATGAGGTAGCTTCGCTTCTGGCCGCTCTCGAAAACGCGCGTCGGCCGGCCGATGAGGTTCGTGAAATCTTTCAAGCCGTCGGCAGCCCAGCTCGCGTTTGCCGCGATCGTCGTGCCGTTATCCGTCAACGCCAGGAGTTTGGTCCCCCCCTGCACAAAGTAGAGGTTGTAGCGGGAGTTTGTCGTGTCCCAGTAGACATTGGGGTGCTGGAGCGTCCCGGAGGCTGAATAACTCCTCAAGATCGAGCCATCGGTGCGCGAGACCGCCAGGATCTGGTCGCTCGCTCCCGACTGCGTCCCCACGTAAACTACCTTGAACGGATCGGTGCTTCCGTTCGAATGCAACGTGTGAGAAAACGTCCAGCCGAAGGGGCCCAGATTCGGGCGCGTCAGCAGATAATTAAAGGTCGAGTCGGAGGTCGTCAGCACCGAGGGGTAGCGCACCCCCGGTAGCGCGATCGCCCGGTGGCCGTTGTGGCGGGGCTCGAAGTAGTAAATCGTGTTGGTGCTGGCGGAGGAGGACTCGATCGCAAAATCCATCTCCATCTCGGTAAAACCGTCCTGGCGCACGCCGTTGTTGGCCGTGTGGCTCTCGACGTTGATCCCGAGCGTGTCCACCTCCGGCATGCAGGCGTTCCCGACCGTGGCCCCGGCTGTCCCCTGACCGTCGACAAGCTTCCAGGTCGCCGACGAGGTCGTGAGCTGTGTCCAAGTGGAAAGGTCCTGTGACCACCAAAGCTCCCAGCCGGAGCTCCCGATTGCCGAGGGCATGTAGCCGCCGTCCCGCTCATCCACCCGCACGCGCAGGCGCAAGCGCTCCCCCGTCGTCCCAACGTTCTCGAGGCGCCCCCGCGGCTCCTTCATGATCTCGGGGTTCGCGGCGTCGTCGCGGCACCAGCGCCAGTTCCCGATACGGGGCTTGTAATGTCCCACGCGGTATTCCCACGAGATCCCCGCCATGCTCGTCGAGCTCCCGGCCGCCTCCACGCGGATCGCCGTCTCAAGCGTCTCCCCCTCGGCAAGCGCTGCGTCAAAGAGGTGCCAGTATTCCCAGGTCAGCATCCCGACGTTGGCGGCCACCGTCGTGTCGCTCCCCGTGCCGTCCTCCCAGGTGTTGTCGCCGGCCACGGTCTGGGCCGAGGTGATCCGCGAATCGGTCTCCCCCCAGACATCGGCGTTCAAGGCCGAACCGATGTCGTTGTGGACGATCCCCGCCTCCGTAAGCTTGATCCCTGTCGAAGAGCTCCCGTTGTGGGGATTCTCGGAGATGCCGTTCCAGTACCCCACCGTGTCCTCCCAGATCAAAATGTCCTCGACCGTACCGCTCCCCTGGGCGTCGGTCTCCAAGACGATCCGCCGGCCGGTCGTGGTCGTGTCCTGCTCGTCCATGAACTCGTAGGAGTTCCCGCCGAGGTTCAGGATCCCAATATAGGAGTCGGTGTCGGAGCTTTCCCCGTTCCAGTCCCAGTCGGAGTCCGTGGGGAGAATCTGCACCACCGTTCGGTACAAGGTCCCGCCGGTGCTCCAGTCGGCCGAGGGGGGGGTCCCCGACCCTGTCGCGTCGTCGAGTACGTTGAAGCGGAGCTTGGTCGCAAGGCTGGCACGGCCCCCCCCGATATGCGTGGCCGTTTCCCCAATGGTGGCAACCTGTTCGCTTGTTCTCATTTGAGGATCTCTGGTAGTGTCAAAAACCCAGCTGGTCCCGCGCCAGATCCATACCTCATTGCCGCCGGCGGCAATGGCAAAACCGGTGTCAGTGGCGTCGACTCCCCCTAAGTTAGTCGTGGTGAGCGGACCGCGGTTGACCCAGGAGGTCCCGGTCCATTGAAAGATGGCTCCGCTAGCTCCTACGATCCAGGCGAAATCGGTCTGCACGGCCACACAGGTGGTCCAGTCGCCTGAAATCATATTCTGCTCGTGATGCCAGCTTGTCCCGCTCCAACGCCAGAGCTCCCCCGTGGCGCCGGCGAAGACGGCAAAATCTCGCTCATACCGGACCGCGGCGGCGGTTAGCAGGCTCTCTTCGTTCCAGGGGCCGAGCGTGGAATGGAGGATCCAGCTCGTCCCGGTCCATTGGTAAGCCGCCCCTGCCGTGGCCGCGGTGTTGGCAAGATACCAGCCGTAAGAGGTGTCGATCATGATGCCCTGAGCGCGGGAATTGCTCTCCTGGCGCATCTGAATGCGCCAGGAGGTGCCACGCCAATCGAGGATCGTGGCCCGTGCCGCCGTGGTCTCCGTTCGCCCAAAGACCCAGGCGTCGTCCGTGCCAAATACGCTTGCAGAGTTGTAGTGGGCAAGGTTTGTGTTTCTCGAGTTCAGGTCGTGAATCCAGGAGGTCCCCGTCCAGCGCCAGATGTTTTCGCGCCGATGGGCGACAACGATGAAGGAGCTGTTGAAAACACCGAGGGCCATTCGTTCCCCGCCCATGGCGTAGTTGCTGAGCATGCCGGAAGCGGTCCACCAGGTCGAGCCGGTCCAGAACAACATCTGTTCATCCGTGGGGGCGCAGGCAAAGGATGGGTTGTTTCTCCAGAACTGGATGGCGCGGACTTGCAAGGTGGTCGAAGGGTAGTTGAACGGCTGGTGCCAGCGGTTCGAGTCCTGATTGGCGAACGTGCGCCCCTTCCACTCCCAGACGCCGATCATGCTCCCGACGGCACGGTTCGTGGAGGTTCCCTGCTTGAAAAGTGTGACGCGTGTCGTCCCGACGGCGGCGGCCTCCCCCGCCGCGGGGATGAGGCAGGCGATGAGGAAGACAATCCCCCAAGCGGTGCTCAGCGCATTTTTTAGATTGCCCTGCAGGGCCTCCGTTCTGGGCGCTCCGAAACACCAAACAGACAAACTCCAAACACCAAACAAACGGATAAACGCAAACAGCCTAAACGTTTTGATCATTGGGTTTATTCTCATCCGTCGGCTTTTTCGCCCTTGAGCGCCAGCGGGAAGTATACCCCACGGCACACCGGTTGCGACCCTCGCTCTATTTTGGCGGGCAAACACGCGCGGCCGCCATTAGGGGCTGTCAGCAGGAGCACGGCAGATCAGGGTCTCTGAATTCCCAGCCGCCAAGTCCGCCAGCGGGATCGCCGTCACACGTGCGCCGAGCGGGTAGCGCGTCTTCCCCGGATAGATCACCCCGAGGTGATCCAAGCGCAAATCCTTAAGGGCGGTCCGCATCGAGGGAGAGAGGCGCGGAGCGTCCTGAAATTTCACTTCGACGCCGAAGCGTCGGCCCCGCTTGAAGAGAAGGAGATCCAGCTCGGCGCCGGAATGCGTCGCCCAGAAATGCGCGGCATCCGGGCGGACGGCGCCGAGAATCCTCTCGATGGCAAACCCCTCCCAGGAGAAACCCGCTTTCGGGTGGGACAGGATCTCGCGGTCCGTGGTGAGGCCCAGAAGAGCGTGCAGGAGGCCGCTGTCCCGCACATAGATCTTGGGCGCCTTGACCTGGCGTTTCTTGAGGTTCTCGTGCCACGGTTGGAGTTGCCGAATCATGAAAAGGCCGGAGAGCAGGTCCAGGTAGTTCCGAAAGGGGTCAAGTCTATTTTATAATATTTAGCGCCCTCTAAAGAATCGTAATCCTTGTAATCCTTTAGCCGGCTGTAAAAATCGCTGAAGCGATCTGACGAGATGCTCCGACAAAAGAGGGGTGATCGACCACCTGACGGAGCAG
>SBBH01000142.1 GCA_005239795.1 Planctomycetales bacterium | reverse complement strand
GAGCTGACTGCAGCGTCCTCGTCGCTGGGAGGACCGGGAGCCTCGGCCCGCGCGGCACGCGAGGTCCTGGCGGTAGCAGGGCTGGTTTAGCGGTCCCTGTAGTGCGTCCAGAGCGCTCGGCGGGTATACCCGACGCGGATCCACTCCAGGATGGGCGAATCCCGCAGGATCGGCTCCGGCACGCCTGTGCTGGGCCGCGCCAGGAGGGGACAAGCGGCTGGGTCGGTCTCGATTTTGACGCGGAAATCGAAGGAGCGGCACCCTTTGACTGCGAAGCGCGCGGACTGGACCCCCGCGCCGGACCCAGGGAGGCTCCGGCCCGGATCGGCGGGGTGGGGGTTCAACATATTGCCGCTTGTCTCGTTGTCATATCCGACGATGTCGAACGTGAACGACCCTCCCGTCCGCGAAGGGGTATAGATCTCCCAGGAGGCCGACCGCAGTGTCGCCCCCTTTGGGGAAGCTGTCGGAGTTGAACGCGAATCGGCCGGACACAAACTCCCCCTCTGGGGCGTAGCGGGGGAGAAGCGCCTGGTCGAGGATCTCCACCAGGCGGGCGTTGTTTCTGAAAAACGCGATGTCGTCGATCGGCCCCCGGGGGATTAAAAGCCTCATCTGGCGGCTGGCCGGCGCAGCTCCAACTTGGAAAGGAAGAGGGATTGGCAGGATGGGGTTCCCTGCCAGGAGGTCGGCACGGACGCCATCCAAGAATACGATCAGTCCGGTCACGTCATCAAGCTGGCCGGTCGCGTCAAACTGGAGGGCGGTATGGTGCCAGGCAGAACGGGGGTGGGTCGGTGTGCTCGCATGGAGCCACGGAGGGGTGAAGAGGAAAGTCGTCCCATAGCCATTGGTGATCGCCACACGCCCGGCCGCGTCCAGGCGCACGCACAGGTAAAGTTCGTAAAGTCCGCTGGCCCGATATTCCAGGTCGAACCCCCCTGTGAAATGGCCAGGGGCTGGGTCTTCTCCCCCCACGTCTGGCATCCAGAAGGTAATGATCCCCTGCCGGATCCGGCCCGCGCCGGTCAGGGGAGGGATGATGAGATCGTCCCGCTCCAAGGGAAAAATCTGGGTGGCGTCGGACGCATTCCACTGCGTTCTCAACGCGGGGAGCGGGTCGACCGGGAGGGGGCCCTGGGCCGCAAAGGCGTCCCGGTATCCGAAGCTGTTGAAACGGATCCCCCTGTGGAAACTCTGCCATTCTGCCGGCGGAGGGTCCTGGGTGTTGAAGGCGAGAGCGGGATTCGAGGGTCTCAAAGGAGGGGGGCCGATGGCGATCGGATCTCCCAGGTTGTCTGTCCAGGCCAGGGGATTGTAAAGATTTCCCGGGAGGGGTGGGCCGTCTTCGTTGAACGGGAGGGAGAAGACGCACTCGGCGGCTGTCAACTCCGCATCGGTCCACTGCTTCGGGCTCAACCGTAACTGCCCCAGGACGCGATGAAATTGGTGGCTGTTGAGCACCTCGGGCGGCAGGGAGCCTCTCCAGATCGACTCCGGCGTGTAGGAGCGCAGGTTGAGGCGAGGGAAGCTTCGGACGTTGCGCGGGAAGGTCTGCGGGGATTCGCCGACGGCGCGGACATCCCCGCCGGCATACTGCCGGGGGAGGGTCGGGGACGACCCCATCTGTTCAAAATCCTGCTGGCTCGTGAAAAGGACCGATCCTCCAAGCGCAACATCTCCGGACAGACGGCAAGAGACAGGAGGATTTGACGGGAGGCTTTCGACCCATCCTTCCGCTTGGATCGAAAACCGCGTTGGACCGGCGTCGTCGATCAAGAACTCCGTGGTCATGCGTGTCGGGATGTCCCAGATCGGCGCGTCGGTCCCTGTGTCGTACAAGGAAGGTTTTTCGACTCCTACGCTGTTGAAGGGGGCCGTGTTGAGGGGCCCCTGGAGCGCTCCCTTCGTGATCCGGCGCACGCGCGAAAAGTCTGTCCCGGCTGTCGGCGGCCCGATATCGCGGGGGACCTCCAGGCTATTCATGGCCCAGGAAAAAGGGTCGGCGAGGAAAGGGGTCGTGTCGGCCTGCGCAAGGAACAGGTCTTCTTTCAAGCGGCGTCTCTCTCCGGCGCTGTCGTCGACGGCTTGAGTGAAGGGGTCATCCTGGAATGCTCCGTCGAACTCGGCACCTGTGAGCACTGTCAACAGGTGCTGCCAGGAGCGGATCGGGCGCTTATCGACAAGGATCTCGGCGATCTGGTCGGCTTCTCCTTCGCCGAGCCGGACGAAGGCGTAGTCGGTCTTGTATTGCAGGGGGGAGTCGGTGAATGCGTGGAGGCCGCCTGAAGCACAGAGGTTCCGGAGGGCGGCCTTGAGAAGCGGCAGAGGGGTGGTGTTGATGTCAAGGAGGGCGTGGAACTCGTAGAACTGCTCGGGATCGTCGGCTTGTGTGAAATAAGAAGAGCCGTTGTTCCAAGGGGGAAACGGAACTGTGACGATCTCTCCCGTGACTGAGAGATAGGGCTCGACCTTGGCGAAATCCACGGGAGAGAGGAGCTTTCGGAGGGGCTCGAGGGAAAGGTATCCCCCTGGCGGGCGGTTCTGCACCACGAGGCGGCCCAGATTCGACACGGTGATCTCTCCCAGTACGGGCCATCCCGGCGCGAACGGTTCCTGGTGGACGTCCGACAGCCCAAGAACCGCACCCAGGGCGTTTAGGAGATTCACCACGCCGGCGTTGCCGCGGTAGGCGGGATCCCGAAAGGCGCCGGGAGGGACTTCGGCCGCGTAATCCGCGGCATCGTCCTGATTGAGGAGGCCGTCCTGGTCGTGGTCTCTTGTCGGGGAGCTGGTTTCCCCGCCGTTGACGCAGGCGAGCGATGCGGCCCCCTGGATGGCCAGCGAGAACCGCAAGCCGTACGGGGAGGCGGTGGCTCCCCGCAGGCGGCACGTTGTAGGAATCGCGGCGGCCGTTGCCGTCGAGGTCGGCCGCTGGATTGTATTCGCCGGGTTCATAAACGCCGTCGCCGTCGTCGGACCAGCGCTCGCCGCGATTGTAAGAGGGGTTGGCTTGGCGCGAGGGGGAGATGGCCCAGACCGGGTCCCGCATCATCCAGTCATCGACGGTATTGGCCTGGCTCCTCTGGGGAAGCGCGAGGGGACGGGCGTTCTCGAGGAGACGGCTCGCCGCGTATTCCATGGCGCTCTGGGCCGCCAGGCGCGCCTGGCCTTGCGCAGAGCGGGCCCGGCTTGCGGCCGAGCTGAGGATTCCCAGCTGGACTACCGTCAGACCCAGGAAGGCCAGCAATCCCAGGAGTCCGGAGGCGACGACCAAAGCGATCCCTTTTTTCATGCCGCACCGTTCTTACGATATCGTCTCCTCGGAAAAAGCCACAGAGATCATGGGGAACACAGGGGGTCTTCCGAGAGATCTTCGTATTTTCGGTGTCCTCTGTGGCCCGTCCTGGGGCGGGGGATTAGAATTTCCGTATGGCGGGTGCTATCCCAGGGGAATTCGACAGGCGCGTCGGGTTGGTGAACGCCGCCGCCCGGCGCGGGGCCTGGGACGAGGCCCGTTTGGCCCTTCGAGGGATTCTCGCGGGAGGGGGGGCTCCTTCTTGCGCCTCCCTCGTGCCGTATCTGACCGATCTTTATGGAGCGGGGTGCGTTGCCGAAGCCGGTGAGGTGTTGAAGAACCTGGCGACGCGCCGCGTCGATCCGCAGGACGCGGCCCTGATGGACGACGCCTGGTCGGTCTTTCTTTACGAGACGGGGGATTTCGAAGCGGCGGCCTTCCGGTGCCGGCTGGCGCTGGAATCCCGTCCGCAGGACGCGCGCCTCTGGACGAATCTGGGGGCGTGTCTGGCGGCCGCCGGGCGCCGCGAGGAAGCCTTGGAGGCGCTGGGCGCCGCCCGCGCGATCGATCCCAACCACCTGCGGGCCGATTATTTGGCCTGCCGGGAGGCGCCCCACGCAACGATCAACCTTCACGCTCAGGATCCCTATGCGGTGCGTTATGCCCGGCTTTTTGCCCTCATGGTTCCTTTCTTCCCCGGCGTTTCGGAGGTGCTTGACATTAGCCTGCACGAGAGGCCGGGGGATCTCTGGACCTGCATCGCGCTTCCTGAGGAGCCGGGGTTGCGCTTTCCGGCCCGGCCGGGGCTTCCGGTCGTGGCCGCGACTTGGAGCGACCAGGGGTTTTTCTTCCGTTCGGGGATTGTCGAAGACGTCTCCCCCGGGGAACAGCATCTGCACGTGCGGGGGACGGGGCCCGAAGGGGTTTGGATCCAGCGCCGCAATCATGTCCGGATCTCGGCGCGGGATTTCCGGGAGGGGGCGCTGGCGGCCTCCGCGCCGCTCTTGGGGGATGTCGCCGTGCAAGATATCTCGGCCGGCGGAATCGCCTTCCTGGCTGTGACGGGGGTCTCGCCGGGGACGGCGGTCATGATCACGCTCGAGTTCTACGGCGAAAGCCTCAAGACCGCCGCGATCGTGCGCCGGTGCGTCCCGAAGGGGGACCGGTTCCTGGTAAGCGCCGAGTTCGCACCTGACGAGGACCTGATGGAAAAGCTGATCGCTAAAGTCAATGATTTGGCGAGGCCGGCTCCTGAAGCAGGGGAGGCTCGCTAGCCATGTCCGACCAATCCACGACCGTGACGCCGGAGCATTTCCGGTACATCGCCTCGCATACGGCGCCGGAGGACGATTTCCTGCGCCTCCTTAAGGACAAGGCGGTCGCCGCCGCCATCCCGCCGATCTGGATTTCTCCCGAGCAGGCGGGGTTCATGCAGATCCTGCTGAAGCTCGTCCGGGCGCGGGAGGTGGTGGAAGTCGGGACCCTGGCGGGGTATTCTGCGATCGCGATGGCCCGCGCGCTCCCCGCGGGAGGGCGGGTCCGCACGATCGAGATCTTCCCCAAGCACGCCGATTTCGCTGAAGAGTGGGCGGCGCGCTCCGATGTCGGCGAGAAGATCGAGGTGATCCGCGGCGCGGGGCAGGTGGTGCTGCCCACATTCAGAGACAACTCCGCCGACGCCGCGTTTCTCGACGCCGACAAGACGGGATATCCGTTCTACCTGAAGGAATGCCTGCGAATCGTCCGCTCCGGCGGTCTCATCATGGCGGACAACGCTTTCGCCTTCGGACAGCTTTTGGATGCGAAACCGTTGGACCGCGAGGTTCCCGCCGTGCGCGTCTTCAATGAGATGATGGCCAAGGAGCCGCGCCTCCACAGCATCATCGTGCCGGTGGGGGATGGGTTGTGGGTGGGAGTGAAGAAGTCATGAGTCATGTGTCACGAGTCATGAGAAAGAAACAGCCGAACAGAAAACATCAGAAGAGGTCCCTGAACCCCCCCTCTTCACGCGTGACGCATGTCGCGTGACACGTGACACGATATCACGTTCGTTGGAAGGACATTCTGCGGCCAGGGCTGTCGCTTGTTATCGTGGGGTTCAACCCTGGAGCGGTCTCGGCCGCGCGGGGGCACTATTACGCCAAGCCGGGCAACCAGTTTTACCCCCTGCTTCATGCGTCGGGGTTGACGCCGCGGCTTTTGGCGCCGGAGGAGGACGGAACGCTCCCAAGGTTCGGGATCGGCCTGGTGGATCTCTGCCCCTGGCGCGCAGGGCAGTCTGATCTCCTGACGCGCCGCGATGTCGCCCAAGGGCGGGCGCTTCTTCTCTCGCGCCTGAGAAGGTTGGGGCCCCGGATCATCGCGTTCAACGGCCTGACGCTTTTCCGGTACGTCTTCGGGCGGATGCCCCAGCCTGGGCTTCAACCGGAGCGGATCGGCGCGAGCCTGACGTACGCCTTGCCTTCGACGAGCGGCCTGGTGAACGGCCGGTGGAAAGAGCGCGAGGCGGCTTTCAAGGCGCTGTCACATCTGGTGAAACACCAAAAATAAAATCACAAGCTCCAAATAAACACCCAACATCAATGATCAAATAACCAAACAGGATCACGGCATCGCACGGCCCTTTGATGTTTCGGGATTTGGAGCTTATTTGGTGTTTGCGATTTGATGTTTGGTTATTGTTTTCAAGGAATGTTCACTTCAGCGTTGTCTCCTTGTGCGGTACTTCTCCGAAAAAGGTGTGCTCCCTGTTCGGGGCGCACGCCCGTCTTGAAGGGGGCAGCCGCCCGCCGGATGTTGAAGCGGATCCCCCAGGGGTGGCGCATCGTGAGGGGGAAACAACTCGTCAAGGAATATCGTTTCCGGGATTTCCGCGAGGGGTTCGAGTTCGTCCGGCGAGTCGGGGCGCTCGCCGAAAAGGAGTTCCACCACCCCGACATCTTCCTGGCCTGGGGGCGCGTCCGGCTCGTGATCTGGACGCACGCCGCGGGGGGGCTCACCGAAAACGACTTCATCCTGGCAGCCAAGGCGGATCGGCAGATCCGGAAGCGGTGACGCGCCCTGGGATTCACCAGGTCTCGATGCAACACCAGGTCTTGACGCGCAGTGTTAAGAAAATTTTCTTGCCAATTCAAGACGGCAGCCGCATATGCTGCGATTGCTATTTTTTTTTGGGCAGGCGAGGTTCAGAGGGTCCGGCCAGGATGTAGCCTGACCGCGACGGATTTAAAAGCGGGGGTCTTCGATCGGGGGTCGATCCGGCGCGGGACCAGGGCGTTCGCCTCCGGGTAGTACATGGCGAGGTTGCCGGGACGTATGTCGACGATCGCGACCGAGGCCTCCATCCGGCCCGTCTGGGACTCCACGACGACGCGTGATCCTTCCTTGAGCTTCATCTGGACGGCGTCCTCGAGCGACATCATCACCACGTCGCGCCGCTTGTTGCCGCGGTAGAGGTCCTCCTCCTCGTAGACGACCGTGTTGAACTGCCCCTCGGAGCGGAGCGTCATCAGCCGGAGCTCGCCGGGCTTGACCGGGACATCCGGCAGGGGGGTGATCTGGAAGCGGGCCTTCCTGTCGGAGGTGGCGAAGCGCGGCTCGTGAAGGACGCGTCCTTCGATCGCGAACTCGCGCTTCGTCTCGTCGATCTGGCCGATGGGGGCGTATCCCGGTACTACGGCGGCGATCTCCTGGCGGAGCGCCGCGTGCGAGCGGAGCTTGGACCAGTCGAATCTGCCGGGGGGCAGGATCCGCTCGGCCAGGGTCGCGATGATCTCGACCTCGGATTTCATCTCGCCTTCGACGGAAGGGGTCCCCCCGTCGGACAGGCGCACGAAGTTGAACATCGATTCCTGCGTTGTGGGCTGGCTCTCCTCGTCGCGAGCCAGGGCCGGCAGGACGAGACAGCTCCGGCCGCGTCCGTGGAGGTGCCCCTCGTTGAGCTTGGTCGTGACGTAAGCGGTGAGCGGGATCTTCCGCATCGCCTCTGCCGCCCAGGCGCGGTCGGGGTTCGAGGCGAAGAGATTGCCGCCCAAGAGGAGGGCGGCGCGGATCCGCCCCTCGTGCGCGGCGGCCATCGAGGCGTAGGTATCCTGCCCCGTCCTTTGAGTGACCTGGATCCCGTAGCGCTCGGCGAGCTTTTCGGCGAACGCCTTCTTCAGGGTGGGCGAGACCCCGACCGAGCCCACCCCCTGGACATTGGAGTGGCCTCGGATGGGCAGGAGGCCGCATCCGGGTTTCCCGAGCCAGCCGCGGGCGAGAGCCACGTTCGCCAATGCCAGGATGTTGTCCACCCCGTGGGCGTGGTGCGTGAGCCCCATCGCCCAGAGGAAGATCCCCCGGTCGGCGCCGCAGATCATCTTGGCGCATTTGTCGATGACGCCGCGCGTCACGCCGCAGGCTGACAGGAGCGCATCCCACGGGGTCTGCACAGCGTCCTTCTCAACCGCTCCCCAGCCAGCTGTGTGGGCTTCGACGAAGGCGCGGTTGACGCTTCCCGATTCGATCATCGATTTCAGGACCGCCTTGTAGAGGGCGACGTCGGCGCCGATGTGCGGCTGGATGTAAAGGTCCGAGATCTCCGAGCCGAAGAGCATGCTCCGCCAGTCGGAGGGGACCCGGAAGCGCACCAGGCCCAGCTCCTTCAGGGGGTTGACGACGATCACGCGCCCGCCGCGGCGGCGCAGTTTCACGAGCTGTGTCATGAGGCGCGGGTGGTTGCTGGCCGGATTGGCGCCGGCCACGAGGGCCAGGTTGGTTTTCTCGAGATCTTCGAGGGCCACCGAAGCGGTCCCTGAGCCGTAGACCTGGGAGAGCGCCACCCCCGAGGCGGCATGGCAATAGAAGGAGCAGTTGTGGATGTTCGCGCTGCCGTAGGCGCGCCCCACGAGCTGGAGGAGATAGGCCGCCTCATTGCTGGCGCGCCCTGAGGAGTAGAAGAAAGCCTGCTCGGGGGGCGCCTCCCGGAAGGCGCGGGCCGTGCGGTCGAACGCCTCCTCCCAAGGGATCTGTCTGAAATGCGCATCGTCCCCTTCGGCCAGGAGGGGAAAGGCGACGCGCCCCAGCCGCTCAAGCTCGGCCGGCGTCATCCGCGCGAGCGCTTCGATCGGTGTCGTCCGGAAGAATTCTTCGTCGATCCTTCCGGCCATGTCGCCCGCCTGAGCTTGCACGGATTTCTTGCACACCTCGGGGAAGTGGCCGGCCTCGTTGACCATGCCCCCTTTTTGGCCCCCCATCCCCAGGGCGCAGGTCTTGCAGACGTTTTTGGAGCGCAGGCGCTTGTAGAGCTTGACCAGGCCGCCCGCTTCGCGTCCTTTCTTGAGGACGTAAAACGTCGCGGCAAGCCCCCCCCCGGCCGACACGCGCGGCTTGGACATATTGATAAGGATAAACACCAAGCACCAAATCCCAAGCTTCAAATAAATTTGGTGTTTGGTACTTGACGTTTGGTGTTTACCGTAGAGTCGTGCATCCGAGAAGATTGGGTTCGGAGGGGCCGGATCTATTTCCCGTGGGCCTGGGCGCGATGCCGATGTCGATCGCAGGCCGTCCGGACGAGGCGCAGGCGATCGCGACGATCCACGCGGCGCTTGAGGCCGGGATGGAGCTTATCGACACCGCGAATGTCTATTGTCTGGATGACAAGGATCTGGGCCACAACGAGCGGTTGATCGCCAAGGCCCTGCGGCAATGGAAGGGGAACCGCGCGCGCGTTCTCGTCGCCACCAAAGGGGGATGCCGGCGCCCTGAGGGGGGATGGGGGCGCGACGGCCGGCCGGCGTCCCTCAAGGCCGCCTGCGAGCAGTCTCTGAAAGCGCTCGCGGTCGAGCGCATCGACTTGTACCAGTTGCATGCGGCGGATCCCGAAGTTCCGTTCGAGGAGACCGTCGGAGCGCTCGCCCAGTTGCAAGGCGCCGGAAAGATCCGCTGGGTCGGGTTGTCGAACGTCTCGGTGGAGCTCATCCGGCGCGCCCGGAAGATCGTTCCGATCCTGACTGTTCAGAATCGATTCAACCCCTTCTTCCGGGAAGCCCAAACCGACGGCGTCCTCGATTTCTGCGCGCGCGAGGGGATCGGGTTTCTGGCCTATAGCCCCCTGGGCGGAGGGCGGCTTAACAAGAAGCTGCCGGCGCATCCGGCGGCGCAGGCGGTCGCGAAGCGCCGCGGGATCACGCCGCATCAGGCGGTGATCGCCTGGTGCCTGGCGAAGTCCCCGGCGGTGATCCCGATCCCCGGCGCCAGCCGCCCCGAGAATGCCCGTGCGAGTGCCCAGGCGGCGGCGGTGGCGCTGACGGGCGCCGACGTCGCTGAAATCGACAGCGCGCAGTTTTCAAAAGACTGAGGCGCCGCGCGGAAATAACTTCTGTGTTTAATGAGGTATCTCACAGGGTTGAACGAATATCTCAGAGACCTTACGCGAGAGATCTTTTCGTCTAACTCTTTTCCGCAGGGGTGATGGCGCGCAGCCTGTCTGCCGTGCCATCTGGGACTGATGGAGGCACGGCACAGGCAGGCACAGGCAGGCGCAGGCAGGCGCAGGCAGGTCGTTCGCCGAAGGGGCGCAGGCGGGCGTGTGCAGAGTTCCTTTTTCCTGCGGGCCACGATCCACGATCGACGAGAAGCACGTGGCCTCAGCTTTTCTTAGGACGCACCCCTGACGGCGTCTCTCAGGGCATCGGCCAAAAGAGGGTATCTGAAGACGTAGCCAGCGCGCTGGGCCGCCGCGGGAAAGGCGCGCTGCGAGGAAAGAAGGATCCCGCCAAACTCACCGACAACAATCTTGAGGGCTGTGGCCGGCATGGGAAAGAGAGTCGGCCGCGAGAGCGCTTTCCCCAGCGCTTTGGTGAATTCAAGATTCGTGGCCGGGTTGGGGGAGACGGCGTTCATGGGCCCCGCCGCCTTTTCCTGTCCGGCGCCCTGGAGCATGATCCCAACGACATCGTCAATGTGGATCCAGGGCATCCATTGGCGGCCGCTCCCCAGG
>SBBH01000113.1 GCA_005239795.1 Planctomycetales bacterium | reverse complement strand
GGCTCAAGTTTCACAGTCTCGGTCTTGGGGGCGGCGGAAGGCAAGGCGACTTCCACGATCGGTTTTTTCTTGGCCTTCATGATGTTGGGGAGCGACGCGAAGCGGGGGGTGTTGAGCCCCTTTTGAGCCGTGATCCCGGCCGGCAGGGAGCACTCGACCACTTCCGTTCCCCCCTCGATCTGCCGATGGGCGACGAATTTTCCATCGGCCAGTTCCAGCTTGACGACGACCGAGACGAGCGGGAGCCCCAGGGCCGCGCAGGCGTAGGCGGGCACCTGCGCCGCGTCGTCGTCGACCGCCTTGATGCCAAAAAAGACGAGGTCCGGTTTTTCGTCCTTCAGGGCCGCGGCGATTGCCTGCGCCGTCGAGAAAGGATCGAGCGCGGCGTCGCTTTTCACCAGGATTCCCCGGTCGGCCCCCATGGCGAGGGCCGTCCGGATCTGCGATTCGGCTTCCTTGGGGCCGACAGAGACGGCGATCACCTCGCCTCCCTTCGCTTCCTTGATCTTCAGCGCCTCCTCGATCCCGTACTCGTCGTAAGGGCTGACGACAGACTCGATCCCCGCTGGATCGATCGATTTGCCGTCGGGGGCGACCTTGATCTTCGCTTCGGTCGAGGGGACCCGCTTGACGCAAACGGCGATCTTCATCAGGATGGCGAGTCTAATCTAAGAAGACCGCGCAGGCCAGAGGAGGGGGCGGGGATTTTGAAGTCGCGCTTCATTTGTCTTGGGGCCGCCTTTTTCATCGGGGAAGGAGGGGCCGCTTCCGCGCCGGAACGTCCCAACCTCGTGGTCATCTTGGCCGACGACGTCGGCTACGACGACATCGGTTGCTTCTGGACCCCCGATGACCGGCCCGGTTACGAGAAGATCGAGACGCCCCGCCTGGATCGGATGGCCGCTGAGGGGATCCGGTTCACCGATTTTTACGCGGCCGCCTCCGTCTGCACGCCGACCCGCGCGGCCTTGATGACGGGGTGCTATCCGCCTCGCGTGGGGCTGGGCGCGCCGGGAGATCCCGATCCTTTGAACGTGCGGGGCCTCGTGCTCGGGACGCAATCGGAGATCGGAATTCACCCGGATGAGACAACACTCGCGGAACTATTGAAAAAGGCCGGCTATGCAACCGCCTGCGTGGGCAAATGGCACCTGGGATACCAGCCGCCATTCCTCCCTGTTTCCCAGGGGTTCGATCTTTTCTATGGGCTCCCTTTCGGGCATGACTACAAGGCGGCGGCCCTCATGCGCGGCGCCCGGGTCATTGAGACAACATACCTGCAAGAGACGCTCATGGATCGTTTCACACAGGAGGCGGTCTCGTTTATCAAGGAGCGCCGCGACAAACCGTTTTTCCTCTATTTGGCCTGCACGGATGCCCATGTGCCGATCTACGTGGAGGAGCGCTTCCTGGGAAAATCGAAGCGGGGTCCCTTCGGCGATGCCGTGATGCGGATCGACGCGTGCGTCGGCTCGGTCCTCGACTCCCTCACGTCGGAAGGGATCGACGAAAAGACCCTGGTGATCTTTGTGTCGGACAATGGCCCCTGGCTCGTGAAAGAGAGAGAGGGAGGGAAGGCCAGTCCTTTGAGGGCCGGCAAGGGGACGACCTACGAAGGGGGGATGCGGGTCCCCTTCATCGCCCGCTGGCCCGGCAAAATTCCCCCCGGCCGGCTCTCGTCCGAGGTGGCCTCCGTGATCGACATCCTGCCGACGGTGGCGGGGCTTGCCGGCGCGCCCATCCCCGCGCGGCCGATCGACGGGAAGGAGATCTGGCCGCTCCTGTCGGGTGTTCCCGGCGCGACATCCCCCCACGAGGCGTTTTTCTATTACTACAAGAACGACCTGCAGGCGGTCCGGAGCGGCCGCTGGAAGCTGGTCTACCCGCGCCTGAAGATGCAGGAGAATCTTTACGTTTACACGCGGCTCAACGAACTTCCGCCGGAGGCCCATGAGAAGGTTCCTGAGGCGCTCTACGATCTGGCGACCGACATCGGCGAAAAAAACAATGTCATCCAAGACCATCCCGAGGAAGCCACCCGCTTGAGAGCGCTGGCGGACCGGATGCGCAAGGAACTGGGCGGCCTCAAGGGGGACGGCCCGGGGTGCAGGCCCCCCGGCACATCCTCTGGCCAACGCCGTTGAAACCGGCCCGCGCGGGCGCTACGATGCGCTCCGCATGGCTCTCCCCTTCAAAGGCGCCGACTTCCTGAATCTCGACGCGGAGCTTTCCGACGAGGAGCGGATGATCCGCGACACGGTCCGGCAGTACGTGTCGAAAGAGGTCGTCCCAATCGTCGCCAAGCATTTCCGCGACGGGACGTTTCACAAACCCTGGATCAGCCAGGTGGCCGAGATGGGTCTCCTGGGGGCTACGCTTGAGGGGTACGGATGCGCGGGGCTCGGGAATGTCGCCTACGGCCTGGCGATCCAGGAGCTCGAACGCGGCGATTCGGGATTGCGCTCGTTCGTGTCGGTGCAGGGAGGGCTCGTGATGTACCCCCTCTACGCGTTCGGGAGCGAGGAGCAGAAGCGGAAGTGGCTTCCCGAGATGGCCGCGGGGCGCAAAGTGGGGTGCTTCGGCCTCACCGAGCCCGATTTCGGCTCGGATCCCAGCGGGATGCGCACGACCGCCCGCAAGGAGGGAAGCTCCTACGTTCTCGACGGCACCAAGATGTGGATCACGAACGGCGGGATTGCCGATGTCGCCGTGGTCTGGGCCAAGCTCGACGGCGTCGTGCGGGGATTCTTGGTCGAGCGGGGGACTCCCGGTTACAAGACTTCGGACGTCGAGGGGAAATTCTCCCTGCGGGCTTCGGTCACCTCGGAGCTTTCCTTCGACGGATGCCGAATCCCGGCCGCGAATCTCCTGCCGAAATCCGAGGGTTTGAAATCCCCCCTCATGTGCCTGAACCAGGCCCGCTACGGGATCGGCTGGGGGGCGATCGGCGCGGCGATGGCCTGCTACTCGGAGGCGCTGGAGTACGCCAAGACCCGGATCCAGTTCGGAAAACCCATCGCCGGCTTCCAGCTCGTTCAGAACAAGCTCGTCCAGATGCTGACGGAGATCACGAAGGCCCAGCTTTTGGCGCTGCGCGTTGGGCGGATGAAGGACAAGGGGGAGGCCAAGCCCTATCAGATCTCGATGCTCAAGAGGAACAACGTCCAGATCGCGCTCGAGGGGGCGCGCATGGCGCGCGACATCCTGGGGGCCAACGGCGTCGCCGACGAGTACCAGTCGTTCCGCCACATGGCCAACCTCGAGTCGGTCTATACCTACGAGGGGACGCACGATATCCACACATTGGTGATCGGGGAAAATATTACCGGCATATCCGCCTTTTCTTAAAAGGAGTGCGCATGCCGAGTTCCGTCAAGGTCGCTTCCATTTCCGAGATCGCCCCTGGCTGCGCCAAGATGGTTTCCGTGGGCGGCAACGAGATCGCTCTATTCAATGTCGACGGCCAATTTTTCGCCCTCGACAACGCCTGTCCCCACGCGGGAGGGCCCCTGGCTGACGGCGAGATCCAGGGGTCGGTCGTCACCTGCTGCTGGCACGGCTGGCAGTTCGACATCAAGACGGGGGCGGGGACCTTGAATCCGCGCTCGCGCGTCTCGACCTATCCGGTGAAGGTCGAGGGAAGCGAGATTTACGTAGAAGCCTGATTGCTGAAATGTGAAATGAGGAATGTGAAATGTGAGATGCGGAGGCGGTCGCATCGCCGGCCACTGTTTTTTTCTCATTTCCCGTTTCCCATTTCTCATTTCGTGCAATGAGGGTCTTTCTTGCGGCCGAGTTCGTCCCTCCGGTTTCATCGATCGTCACCCAGGCCCAGCGCCTCCTGAAAAGCCAGGGGGGCGCCGCATTCCGCTGGACCGCGCCCGAAGCGGTGCATCTGACGCTGTTGTTCCTGGGCGAGGTGGCTCGGGAGCAGGTGCTTCCGATGACGCTCGTTCTCACGAAGGCCGCCGCCGGGCGTCCGGCGTTTTCCGTGTCGACGGCGGGATGGGGGGCCTTCCCGAGTCCGGCGCGCGCCCGCATTCTGTGGTTGGGGCTCGCGGACCCCGAGGGGAGCTTGGCGCGGCTGGCTGACGTTTTGCGCGGGGCGCTTGCCCCTTTTCCCGTCCCCTTGGAGGAGAGATTTTTTACGGCGCACCTGACTTTGGCGCGCCTCCAGGGGAAGGGACGGCCTGTCGACGTGCGGACGATCCTATCTACACCGCCGCCGCCCAGGGGGACCCACCGCGTGGAGGGGGTGATTCTCTACCAGTCGGAGCTCGGCACTGAAGGGGCCGTCCACACGGTACTCGCCCGATTCCCTCTAACGCCTCTCAACATCCCCTGACTCCCGGCTCCCGGCTTCTGTATTCTTCCCCCATGATCCGGGTCGAGAACCTCGTCAAGGAATTCCAGGTTTTCGACCGCCGCGAGGGGCTCTTAGGAGCTGTGTGCGATCTTTTCCACAGGCAGACCCGGGCCGTGCGCGCGGTGGACGGGATCGGTTTTCATGTGAAGCCCGGCGAAATGGTCGGTTACATCGGCCCCAACGGCGCCGGGAAGTCGACGACGCTGAAAGTTCTTACGGGGATCCTTGTTCCGACGTCCGGGACAGTCGAGGTGGGGGGATTCGTCCCCTGGAAGGAGCGGCGCCGCTATGTCGCCACGATCGGCGCGGTCTTTGGCCAGCGCACCGGGCTCTGGTGGGACCTGGCGGTCGCCGAATCTCTGACGCTTTTGGCCGAGATCTACGGCGTGCCGAAGGATATCTATCGCAAGCGGCTCGCCTTCTTCGACGAGCTCTTAGGCATCGGGGCCTATCTTCGGACGCCCGTGCGCAAGCTTTCGCTGGGCGAGCGGATGCGCTGTGACCTGGCGGCGGCCCTGATCCATGAGCCTAAAATCCTGTTCCTGGACGAGCCGACGATCGGCCTCGATGTCGTCGCGAAGGCCGCGGTGCGGAGCTTCCTCAAGGAGGCGAACAAACGCCTCGGGACCACGATGATCCTCACGACGCACGACCTGGTGGATATCGAGGAGATCTGCCCGCGCGTCATGATCATCGACCACGGCCGGCTCCTCTATGATGGAGCCCTGGCCGAGATCCGCCGCCGTCACGACCGCGCGGCCCGGATCATCGTCGATTTCGCCCAGGCGGTGGCGCCCGGGGATCTGGTGGCTTTCTCGGATGACGAGACTCCGGCCTGGGAGCCCCTGGGCGCCAACCGCTTCCGTGCCCAGGTCGAGCGGCGCCGGGTGCCGGCCCTGATGCGGGAGCTTCTGGCGCGCTTTCCCGTGACGGACCTATCGGTCGCTCCCACACCGATCGAGGAGATCATCAGAAAGATTTATCTCGAAGGAAAGGAACGGCGGTGACGTCCGAAATGCGAAATGAGAAATGCGAAATGAAAAATCTGATGGGCAAGCCAATCTCATGTCCCGTTTCCCATTTCCCATTTCGGTCCTATTGGGCTTTTGCCCGCATCGCTTTTTTGCAGATTCTGGCCTACCGGCTGCGCTACGTCACCGGCATTCTCACCTACAGCGTCTACATTGCGGCCTATTCCTTCTTGTGGAAGGGGATCTACGGCCCAGCCGAGCGGCTGGGAGATTTTGGCGTCGGCGAGATGATGAATTTCGTCGCGGTCGGCTGGATTCTGCGGTCGTTCTATTTTAACAACATCGACCGCGAGGTGGCGGGCGAGGTGCGCCAGGGCCGGATCGGCGCACAGCTCCTGAGGCCCGTCAACTACCCCGTCGCCAAGCTCGTTGGCGCCGTGGGGGAATCGGCCTTCCGCCTTGTTTTTTTTACCCTTCCGATCGCCGTGGTGGTGGGGGCGGTGTTCGGCATTCCCCTCCCGGCGGACGGCCGGCAGGCCCTGGCGGTCCTGGTGAGCGTCACGTTGTCTCTCGTCTTGATGAGCGGTATCAACTTCCTGGTAGCCCTGGCTTCTTTTTCTCTGAAGAACGTGGAGGGGCTCATCTGGGCCAAGCATGTGGGGATCCAGCTTCTCTCGGGGCTTCTCATTCCCTTGAGCTTCTTCCCGCCAGCCGCGGCGCGGGTTCTCGAGCTTCTCCCGTTTGCCGGGATCAGCCAGGTTCCGGTGCTCGTCTACCTAGGTAAGATCCCGGATCTGGCGGTTCCGGCGGCGCTTGCTGGGCAGGCGTTCTGGAGCCTCCTCCTGTGGGGAACGGGGATCTGGGGTTGGCATCGGGCGATCCGGCGGCTCACGATACAGGGGGGATGAGGAAAGTCATGAGTCATGGGTCATGAGACATGGGACATGAGTAAGGAAGGACAGGCGGCTTGAGGATCGCCTGGCTGTATCTTGTGCAGTACCTCAAGGCACGGCTGGCCTATCGATGGGATTTCCTGGCCCAGGTGTTGGGGGATCTCATGGTTTCAGCGGCGGGGTTGTCGTTCCTGGCCGGCATCTTTGCCGGGGCGGGGGTGACAGCGATCGGCGGATGGCCGCGGGACGCGATCCTTTTCATCTACGGATTCTCGATGATCTCGGTGGGGGTCCTCGAATTCTTCGCCGAGAGCCTTTATCGCTTCAGCGAGGAGTACTTGATCGAGGGGCGGTTCGACCAGGTGCTGTTGCGGCCGTTCTCGCCGTTCCTCCAGGTGCTCCTGCACAGCTTCAATCCGCTGGCCGTGACCGAGATCATGGTCGGCGGGGCCCTGGTCGCCTGGTCGGGGGCCAGGCTCCCTGTCGATTGGACGGTGGGTCACGCGGCGGCAGCGGCGCTTCTAGCTCTCTCAGGGGGCGTCATCATCACCTCGGTTTTTCTTGTGTTGACCTGTGTCAACTTCTGGTTCGAGGACCGCCTGGGGATACAGCCCCCGGTCTTCAACTGCATCGTTTTCGGGCGATATCCGATCGAGATCTTCCACCCGGCTGTCCGGATCCTCCTGCAAACTGTGATCCCCTTCGCGTTCATCGGATACTACCCGGCAGGGCTTTTGATCGCGGGAGAGCGCTGGGGAGACGGGACGCGCCAGGTCGCGCTTTTGACGCCGGTGGTCGCCGTGGTTTTTGCGCTGATGGCGGGCCTCGTCTGGCGCGCCGGAATCCGAAGGTATCACTCGACAGGAAGCTAAGGACTCGCGCGAACATAATCGATCGATTCTATCAGACACAGCAGTTATTTCCGGACGGCCCCTTCTTCATGAGGAAGGCGTTGACGGGGCCGAGGCGCGCGTGCCTGAGGATGAGGAGTCCGTCCCGATTCGCCCATCGCTCGATCTGGCCCGCCTGCGCAGAGTGGTAGTAGAGGAGATGTCGGTAATGCGGCGAGTGGAAGAATCCTTCGGCCGGTTCTCCGGGCACCCGCGCATAGTGCGAGAAGAGGAAAAGCCCGCCGCGCTTGACGAGGCGCGCCGCGCGGGCAAAGACAAGGCGCCGCTTCACTGCATCGGGAATATGCTGGATCACCTCGCAAAGAGTCACAAGATCGAACGGCCCCACCGAGGCGATCTTGGCCCAGTCGCGGGTGAGGTCGGCTTGCAGGAAAGAGACCGCCAGCGGAATAGACGAGAGGCTTTTTGTGGTTCGTGGTTCGTGGCGCGTGGTTCGCCGGCGCAGTGACTGTTCGCGATCCACGATCCACGATCCACGAGTCACGGACGGCGGATGATTTCCACCTTTGGGAGAAGTGACTGTGGCCCTGGCGCGGGCGAGCGCCTTCGCCGAAAAATCGACGAGGATCAACTCCCGGCACCGGGGGGCCAGCACCGCGCGTGCAAAATCGCCGGTGTTGCACCCGAGGTCGATGGCGTGCTCGAAGCGTCCGAGGCGCGCAAGCTCCCGCTTGAAAAAGGCATTCACCTCCCGGCGCGTCGCCGGCTCCCCTCGAGCGGCGTTCAAATCCCGGATCTTCCGCTCCACGGCGCTGTCGTAGCGTTGGAGCGTCTGCCGGAAGGAGCGGCGGTTGAGGGGAAGCTTCGGCATCTACTGCGGCTGGGCGGCTGTTTCGGCCGGAAGCGCGAAAAGGTCGGGATGCTCTTGGATCATGACCCGGATGATTACAAGCACCACGTCGCGGACTTTTGTTTCGTGCGCCTTTTGCTGATTTGGCGTGCTCTGGCTGGGATAGGGGGGGAGATGGACGAAGCCGTGCGGCTGGCCTGCGGCGAAGCGCATCGTCCCCAGGTGCATGAGTGTGAAAAAGCATTCCTCGCAGAGGTAACGGCCGGCGCTCTTGGAACGAACAACCCGGAACCCCGTTTCCTTCTCTTCAAGCCCTTCTTGGATTTTCTGCACGGGAAGGGCCGTCGCGTAGCTCTCAGGAGCGTCCGCCCGGACGACCTTGCGTCCCGGCAGCCGCCGGGCGTTGTCTGGGTTCGGCTTTACCTCGTTTTTCGCCACGGTCTCGATGGAGATCGTATTGGAGAGCCCTTCACCCAGGCAGAGGACCCCTTGCGGTTGCCAGGCGTCCATTGCCTTGGAGAGGGGCTCCTGGATCTTGCCCCATTCCACGGGGAGCTCTAGGCAATGCACCTTGACGCCGTCCACGCTCTTTCCATCCAGGGGAGCGATTGCGTCCCAGGAGACGTTGCGGGGTTTTCCGCCGAACGGGGCGAATCCGGTCAGCAGAAGCCGGGGGGGATGTTCCGCAGACGCAGGAGTCTTTTCCTCTGGGGCTGCCGGGAGAAGGAAAACCAACCCCGTCAGGAGTCCGGCCAGGGCCGCCAGAAATATTTTTCGGCGCCACATAAGGAGACGACAATATCGCTCTTTCATGAAACCGTCCAAGGTGAAAAATGTTCGCGTCGATGTTTTTCTTCTTAAAATAACACAAAACTTTTAAATAATTGATTTATGATCTAGTGTGAAGGGGTGTTATCTTGACAAGGGGAGGAGATGGCATAGAGTAATTTTTGAGGGGGAATAAAAAACCCGCATCGAGGGCGGGTTTAGCCGCTGGAAGGTCTGTGAGGGGGGCTCACAGAGGGTTCGATGCGGGGTAAGACCGTTTTAAGACGTCTTTAAATCCCCCCTTCCATCGGTCCTTTTCCCCCCGGGCTTGAGGGAAAAAGGGGGGATACTTGCGCGTCAAGCGCCGCCGGGGGGACGAGGAAAAAGCGGAGCTCGCCGGGCCGATCGGCTACCGGGTTCCCATTGGCGAATCGGGCGCGAGCCGCCCTCCCTCGGCTCGCAAGAGCAACAGCATCATTCAGGTCTACGCCTTCGAGCGCCAGCACACCGCCTTCCAGCGCCTGGCGGCCAAGCGCCACGGGCAGGATTTCTCCGTCACGGGCCAGCGCGTCACGATCCACACCGCGATCAGCTCCGACGGGCGGGTCATCGCGACGGGCGGCGAGACGACGACGGTGCTCGAGGACGCCGCGGGCCGCACGACGCTTCTCAAGGAGCTCGCCTTCGTGAGCGACGTGCGCCGCGCTTTCCTGGCCCAATCGGCCATATTTTTCGGACAGGGGCGCCGGATCCTGCCGCAGTTCGCGGTTTTCGACGCTTTCGCCTCGCGCTTGAGGGTGGAGCAGGCGCGCAGAGAGGTCCTCGAGGCGAACCGCGACGGGATCCTCCAGGCCCTGCGGGAATTGCAGGGGCCTGTCGCCGACTCCCGCCGGTTCGAGATCCCGCGCTTGGAGGAGAGCTTGACATCGCTTTTGAGTCGTTTGCGCGAGATTCAGGATGACGCACTCTTCGAGGGACGCCGCGTCCGCGTGGGAGACGGCGATCTGCTTTCGGCAAGCCCCCTTCCGTCAGGCGCCTTCGCCGAGGGCCTGGAGACGTCGGCGGTGTCGGTCCTGGAGCTGGCCTCGGGGGCGTCGATCGTTTCCGATCCCGTCGGCAACGGCGCGGCAGCGCTCGACCTTTTGGGAGAATTTTCGATTAATGGAGTCGTCATCCTGATTCAGGAGACCGACGGCCTGGGCGCAATCATGCGCCGGATCAACTTTGGGGAGGACGTCAACGAAGACGGCCGCCTCAACAACGCGGAAGACCGGAACTTCAGCCGGACCTTGAACCACGGTGAGGACGCCAACGGGAACGGTGTCCTCGACACGGCAGAAGATGAGGATGGCGACGGGGTCCTCGATACGGGAGAGGACTTGAACTACAACGGCCGCCTCGACATCTCAGAAGACCGCGATTTCGATTTTACTTTGGATGGGGGCGTTTCCCGTCTTGGGATTAGGGCGCGCCTGGAGGGAAACCGCTTGGTCATCACAGCGCCGGCGGCCGACGTGACACTGGAATTCGAGGATCCAGATGGGATTCTTCAGGAGATCGGCCTTTTGACGCGCGATGCCAACCTCGAGCTGGTCCCCAAGACGCTGCTTGTGGCTTCCCGGGACGCGGCGTTCACTGTCGACGGACAGGAGAAGAAGTCACCGTCCAACACAGTGGACGGGGCGATCCCGTCGGTTCGCCTGACGCTTCTGGGCGAGGGGAAGAGCACGGTGACGGTGGACCGCTTTTTCGATCCCTTGGTCGACCAGATCTCGCGGTTCATCGACCAGTACAACAAGACATTGGGTCTCCTGAATGGTTTTCTCGTGCGCGGAGGGATTTTCGACGAGGAGCCCACCGTCAGCCGCATCCGCCAGGAGATCGGCTCTGAGGTGGAGGACAATCCCCAGCTCACCGCTGTCGGCGTCCAGGCCGAGCGGGACCCCAAGCGCCTGACCATCCACGAGCTTCAGTTGGAGGTTCTCGTGACCCATCTGCGCCAGGGGCTGAGCCGTGTCTTCGACCGCATTGCCGCGCCGCGCACGCCGGCCAACTCCTTGGAGTCAATCGGCATTGTCGACGAGGCGGACGGCTTGGTCCACTTCGATGCGGATCTCTTCCGGAAGGCCCTGACTCGGGAGCGCGCCGGGGTGCGCGATCTCCTGATCGGTCCGGAGGGGGCCCTCACGCGGGTCGCGAAGATCCTGGAACTTTCGACGGACCGCCAGACCGGGCGGCTGCGCTTCCTAGGCGACCGTCTGAAGGATGACCCTGTCAGCGAACGAGAGTTCACGGAGCTGGTCGAGGAGATCCTGGCCAAACATCTGAGGGCGTCCGCGATCGGGTCCTTCACGGATCAGCTGGGGTGATCCATGTCCGGCGAGATGCAGGTCTCTGCCCTGCGCGAGCCTCTTCTGGCCGCCACGGCTGTTTCGTCGGCCCTGCCGGCTCCGGACGCTGAGGCGGCGCTAGCCCCGCAGGCCCTTGCTCGACAGATGAGGCAGGAGTCCCCCGCCACGCCGGAGCCCGATCGGTCCCTGGCGTCGCTTGTGACGTCGCGGCCGGATCTACCGATCCTGGTGGCCGAGCGCTCGCGTACGCCCCTGGCCAATCGCGCGGACCATGAACCCGACCTGCGCGGCAAACGGCGCAAGCTCCGGGTCGTTCCCCGCTCGCGCTGGACGCAGACGATCCCTGATCTGGGACTGTCTCTGGATGTCTCCGCATAACGGACGTCGTTCGTCGATCGAGATTCGTCACTCATTTCTCATGACTCATGAGTTCCCTGTCGATATGAAGGATGTGATGAACTCCATCCTCCGCGCGGCGGCGCTCGTCTGCTTTGTTCTCTTGTGGCCTCTCGAATCATGGGCCGGCGAGGCGCGGCTCTGGGAAGACCTCCTGGCCCAGGAGGGGCAGGATGGCTCTTTCGAGCAGGACGAGGATCTGGACAAGAAGCCCGACCGATGGCTGCAGTTTCAGGACAGGGATGCCGGCTACATGCACTACGGCGTGGTGAATCTGGAGAAAGGCGTCATGGGAGAACGCCAGGCCGTGCTCGTCGCCAACGGCACCAACGTCGGACTTCAGATGCGCAACCCCGTCGAGGTCGATTCCTCTTTTTCCTATTTATTGGAAGGATGTCTAGAGCTCGCTGGCATCCGCTCGCGCGGGGGCGAGGCGCGCGTGGTCATTGAATGGTTGGACGGAGACCGGCAGGTTTTATCCACCGTTTCCGTATACCGAGACGTCAGGGAAGGCGCGCGCTCGTTTTCTGTCGAGATCCACGAGATCCCCCGCGGGACGCGCTTTGCGCGGATCCGCCTCGAGATCGTTCAGACGCCGATCGAAGGGCTGGGGCCCTCCATCGAGGGGCGCGTCGCTTTCGACGGGATGCGTTTTTTTCGAAGGCCCCGCTCCGAGTTCAACACCGGGGCTCGGGACGGCACGTTCTGGAGGGGAGGGAACCCGCCCGTTTTTACGGTGCGTTACTGGGGGCTTCCCTCAGGCGCCTATAAGGTCGAGCAGGAGGTGTGGGATTTCCAGGGGCGCGTCGTGGCCAGGGACTCCCTCGTCCAGTCCCCCGTTAGCGGAGAGATCGAGCGGGTCTGGCGCCCGGAAAATTTGAGCACCGGCTGGTTTTTCTGGAAGGTGCACTTTTCCCATGAAGGGAAGCCGCTCATTGAGAGGCGGGCTTCCTTTGTGATCCTCAATCCTGATGACACCCCTCATGAAGGATTCGGGATCGATTGCGGCCGGCCCGTCGGGGACGGGGCGGGCGACCAGATCGCGCGCTTGGGACCTGCGTTCGTGATGGTCCAGCTTGCGCACGATGATGGGGAGGTCTCGCCTCTCATGGCTTTTCTAAAATGGATGAAGCTTTTCCATATTGAGACGTTTGGCGTCGTGCGCCCGCCTGTGGGGGTGTCGTCGATCTTGGCGTGGCTCGAGCGGGCGGATCCCCGCGCAGACAGTCTCTTTGCGCGAACCTCCCGCTGGGTCGATGTCTGGCTTATCGACGAGAAACGCGGCGTGGATCATCGTGACCTGCGCTGGCGGGAATTGCCCCGCATGCTCTCTGGGTTGATCCCCTTTCAGGGGGGGGACAAGGTCCGCGTCGGGACATTCTTTCCGTTCCTTCCAGAGGGGGTCGACTTCTGGTGCCTTGGGCCGGAAGAGGCGATGGCGCTCGGCGACTCACGCTCCAAGCGACTGGTGAAGGTGCGGGGGATGCCAGGGGATCCCGTCTCGCAGGAAGGGTGCGCAAGAGAGGTTTCCGATTTCATACGGACCTGCGCCGATCTCAAGCACTGGGGCGTGGAGCAGATGGCGATCGACAGGATAGGGCCCGGCGGATGCTGGGACGCTCTAGGAGCGCCGACGCCGTTTTTGGCCTGCTGGCACCAGTGGCAGTCGCGCCTGGCGGGGGCCCGCCCCTGGCGCGAGGCACACCCGACCCTGCCCTTGGGGGTCGACGGCCGCGTCTTCGAGCGCGACGGCAAGCTCGTTGTCGTTGTCTGGTCGAAGTCCGACGCTGTAGCGACCTGGCGGACCAACCTGGGAGCTGACG
Source organism: Planctomycetales bacterium (assembly GCA_005239795.1). Classification (GTDB taxonomy): domain Bacteria; phylum Planctomycetota; class SBBH01; order SBBH01; family SBBH01; genus SBBH01. The sequence goes on along the minus strand of SBBH01000113.1, from coordinate 22,310 downwards.
TCGTTGCCGAGGACATCATGGGAAACCGTGTTCCCGTGGAGGCCATGCGCGGCGGGAGCGTTTTCCACGTGCCGCCGGTCCCGATCTATATCCAGGGGGTCGATATCGAGGTGGTCCGCACGATTCTTTCGATCAAGATGCTCCCGGACAAGATCCCGGCGAGCGAGGAGGTTTTTCCGCTGACCTTGGAATTCGTCAACCACTTCACGAATCCTATGCAGGGGATCCTGACGGTGGACCTGGGGCCGGGGTGGCGCATCGAGGAATCGGAGAGGATCTTCTCGGCCCTCCCTAAGGAAAAATGGATCGGCCGCTTCCAGGTGACGCCCAGCGCCAAGTTGGAAGGCGAGGCGCACGTGCACCCGGCCGAGGTGGTCTTCCGGCTTCACGACCGCGGGCGTGAGAGGGTTCTCCGCTGGAGCCACAGCCTCTCGCTGGCGGCGCAGGGATTTTCGGCGCGCTACACCCTGATCACCCCGGAAGTCGGGGAGGCAGGATTGGCAGAACTGATGCATGAGGTGGTTTCAAGCTCCTTGGAGCCCCTCGTCTTGGCGAGCCTCCTCTCTCTTCCCGGGGAACAGGATCGGATGATCCAGTTCGGCGTGGTTCCCCCTGGCGCCAAGGCGCTTGTGTTACATCGGTTCCCGCTGGCGACCTTGCGCGAGGGGGCCTCGGTCACGGTCCAGGAAGTCGGCGGCGAGCGTCGTTTTTGGCGGATTCCCATTATTCCCCTGGCGCCTTCCTCTGCCACGTCCGATGCCCGCGGTCATTGATTTTTGAGGGAACCTTCTCCGGCCTTCCCGGTTATACCGAGGATGAATGAAAGCGATTCCCGCGTCCCCGGTTCGCGCGGTCCGGACACGATGGTGATGTCGACGGCCTCAGCGCTTCACGAGGCGGCCGTCCGCTACTACGCCCAGGGTCAGCCCGAGAAAGCGCACCCGATCTTTGAGCGGCTGATGGAGATTCTCTCAAAGGCTGTGATCCACCCTATCAAATAAGAGCCTGATTGTGGTTCGTGGAACGTAATTCGTGGTTCGCAGGAGGACCGCCTCCGGCGAGCCATGAATTTCGAGCCACGCATCACGAGCCGCGCTGTCATGGCTGTGCGCGCGTCAGACTCCGCTCTGATATACTTTCCCTAATGACTCTTGAAAAACCGGTCATCGTCGCCGCGAAGCGTACGGCGATCGGAAAGTTCCTGGGGCAGTTCGCCCAGGTCCCGGCCGTGGAGTTAGGGGCGGCGGCCTTGCGCGCGGTTCTCTCGGCCACCGGCACGAAACCCTCGTCCGTGGATCTGGCGGTCTTCGGCCACGCGCGCCAGGCCGGGTGCGGCCCCAACCCCGCCCGCCAGGCGGCGGCCAAAGGGGGCCTTCCCTTTGAGGTTCCCGCTGTTACCGTGAACCAGGCGTGCGCCTCGGGCCTACAGGCGGTGGCCCTGGCGGCGCAGGAAATTCAGCTGGGGCGCGCCCACGCGGCCGTGGCCGGCGGCATGGAAAGCATGACGCGCGTGCCATTTCTTCTCGACCGCGCCCGCACCGGATACCGGCTGGGGGACTCGTCGATCGTCGACGCGATGTACCGCGACGGTTTCTTATGCCCCCTGTCCGGACTCATCATGGGCCAGACGGCGGAGAACCTCGTCGAGCAGTACAAGATCCCGCGCGAGGAGCAGGACACCTATGCGGTCGAGACGCAGAGGCGCTGCGAGGCCGCGCGTAAGGCGGGGAAATTCGCCGATGAGATTGTCCCTGTTGACGTCGCTCTGAAGGGGAAGACGGTCCGCGCCGCGCTCGACGAACACCCGCGGGATGGCGTGACAATGGCCGACATGGCCAAGCTCGAGCCGGTCTTCCGGAAGACCGGCGGCACGATCCACCCGGGGAACTCAAGCGGCATCACCGATGGGGGGGCGGCGCTTCTTGTGGTCTGCGAGGAGAAGGCCCAAAAGAAGGGGCTTCCGATTCTCGCTTGCATCGAGGACTGGGTGACGGTCGGCGTGGACCCCTCGATCATGGGGATCGGGCCGGTTCCCGCGGTCCGCAAGCTCATGGAAAAGCTCGGCCGCAAGGTCGACGATTATGACTTGATTGAGCTCAACGAGGCGTTTGCGGCCCAGGTCCTGGCGTGCGACCGAGAACTGAAACTTCCCCGAGAACGTCTGAACGTGAATGGCGGCGCGATCGCGCTGGGGCATCCGATCGGTTGCACGGGCGCGCGCGTCGTGGTGACGCTTTTGTACGAGATGCAAAAGCGCCAGGCGAAACTGGGATTGGCCACTTTGTGCGTTTCAGGGGGTCTTGGGATTGCGATGAGCTTCCGCGCCCCATAAGGGGCGAAACGTAAAACACCGAAAAGACAAGAGCCAAACGAACGGAAAAACGACAAACGCAAAACAAAACCGGAAGAGAGAAGGCCTAAACATGTCTGGCGTCGGTTTGTTTTTTGGGCGTTTGGTTGTTGGGCGTTTGTTTGGTGTTTGCTGTTTGGCGTTTGGAGTTTTCGCGTGAAGGCACTAGCGGAATTTACGCTTTCGGAATTGGAATCTGCCTTCCAATCGGTCGGTCTCCCCCCCTTCCGCGCTCGCCAAGTCATGGCCTGGGTTTGGCAGAAGGGGGCGCTTTCCTATGACGCGATGACCGACCTTCCCAAGGATCTGCGGGGGCGGCTCGCGGCCCAATATCCGGTCCTCGGGTCCCGCGTGGTCGAATCGCCGAAATCGAAAGACGCGACGCAGAAATATCTCCTGGAACTCTCCGACGGGAAGTTCGTCGAGTGCGTGCTGATCCCCGCTGAGGATGGGCGGCGCACCGTCTGCCTTTCCACGCAGGTGGGATGCCCCATCGCTTGCGGGTTCTGTGCGTCGGGGCTCGATGGCCTGGAGCGCAACCTCACGACGGCCGAGATCCTCGACCAATTTTTGGCCCTGAAGGGGGTGACCGACGCCCCGATCACGAACGTGGTCTTCATGGGAATGGGGGAGCCGCTTCTCAATGTGGAGAACGTCCAGCGGGCGATCGAGCGTCTGTGCGCGCCCGAAGGGGAAGGAGGGGGGCTTTCTTCCCGACGCATCACGATCTCGACGTCGGGAATTGTCCCGGGGATCGCCAAGATGGCCCAGATGGAAGGGCAACTGCGCCTCTCCGTGTCGCTCCATGCCCCGCGCGACGAGCTGAGGACGCGCCTCATGCCGATCAACAAGAAGTACCCGATTCCGGTATTGATGGAGGCTCTCCAGAAATACCAAAAACGGACCGGCCGTTTGGTGACTTTTGAATACATTCTCTTGAATGACGTGAACGATTCCCTCAGCCAAGCCGCGGATCTCGTCGATCTTGTCAGCGGCCTGGCTTGCAAGGTGAACCTAATCCCCTTCAATCCGGTTCCCGAAACTCCCTACCGGACGCCGCCGCGGGAGCGCTGTTCAGCGTTCGCGGCACGCCTGCGCACCGGCGGGATTGTCACCACCCTGCGCGTTCGAAAGGGAGCCGATATTGACGCTGCGTGTGGACAGTTGAGGTTAAGAAAGTCTCGAGTCCTGAGTCCTAAGTCCTGAGTCTGATGTCTTCTCTGTCTCGCACCACTCAGCACTCAGCACTGAGCACTCAGCACTTTCGTGTGGTTCTGATCGACAACTACGACTCATTCACCTACAACCTTCTTCAATACCTGGAAGAACTCGGGGCCTCGGTCGACGTGGTCCGGAACGACGCCGCGACCGGCGATGGGATCGCGGCCAAAAAACCGACGCATCTTGTGATCTCCCCAGGGCCTGGAACGCCGGAGCGGGCCGGGATCTCGATCCCGCTTGTCCGGGAGCTGGCGGGAAAGGTGCCAATCCTGGGGGTCTGTTTGGGGCATCAGGCGATCGCCGTCGCCTTCGGAGGGCGTTGGGTTCACGCCCCGCGCCTCATGCACGGCAAGACGAGCCCTGTGCGCCACGACGGGGGGGGGATTTTCAGGTCCCTTCCTGACCCGTTCGAGGCCGCGCGGTATCATTCCCTGGCCGTGGACGAAGCGACCCTGCCGGACTGTCTTGAGGTGACCGCCTGGGCAGAAGAACCCTCCGGGGCGCGTGTCATCATGGGGATGCGCCACAAGACCCTCCCGGTTTGGGGGGTGCAGTTCCATCCGGAGTCGTTCATGACGCCAGAGGGGAAGAAGATCCTGGCGAATTTCTTGGAGGGACGATTGTGAACGTTACTTGTTCCCCCCTCCCTTTCCCTCCCCCGCAAGGGGGGAGGGAATCCGTCAGGAGTCTGCTCCCTCCCCCTCGATGGGGGAGGGTTGGGGTGGGGGTGTTCGGATGAACCTCCTGGCCGCGGCGCGGGCGGTCCATGGCGAGACGGTCGCGCTGCGCCGGGCCATCCACCGGGAGCCGGAGCTGGCCTTCGAGGAAAAGAAGACGGCCGAGAAGATCCTCGCGGCTCTCACGCCGCTGGGGCTTTCGATCCGAAAGGGGGTCGCCGGGACCGGGATCCTGGCGGATCTCGTGGTCGACCCGAAAGCTCCGTTCGTGGCGCTCCGCGCCGACATGGACGCTCTGCCGATCCAGGAGGAAAGCGGCCTCGACTACGCCTCAAGCACCCCGGGCGCGGCCCATGTCTGCGGGCACGACGCCCACATGGCGATGCTCGCGGCGGCCGCGCGGATCCTGGTCGAGCGCAAAAGCGCCTTGAAGAAAAACGTGCGTTTTCTCTTCCAGCCGTCCGAGGAAAAACCTCCCGGGGGGGCGCCCGAGCTCATCCAGGCGGGGGTGCTCGAGGGGGTCGCCGAGATCTACGGCCTGCACGTGGAGCCCCGCGCCCCCGTGGGGGTCGTGGGAAGCCGCGTGGGGCCGATGCTCGCGCAGTCGGACCGGTTCGACATCACCATCGAAGGGAAGGGGGGGCACGGGTCGATGCCGCATACCGCGGTCGACCCGATCCCGGTTGCGGCGAGCTTGATCAGTGCGCTTCAGACGATCCCCTCGCGCCGAGCAAGCCCCGTCGATCCGATCGTGCTTTCGGTCTGCCGGGTCCGGGCCGGGGACACCTTTAACGCCATCCCCGCCCGCGCGGAGCTCGCCGGGACCGTGCGCACGATGCGGCCGGAGACGGCCCAAAAGGTTCCGACATGGCTCCGGCAGATGTCAGAGATGATCGCCTCCGCGAGCGGCACCTCCGCGCGCGTCGTCTACCAGGCGGGGTATCCGCCTCTTGTGAACCATGCTTCCGGTGTGGCACGCATCAGGGCCGCCTGCGAGGCGCTTGGGGCAGGAGACGCCTCCCCTCTTCTTCGTTTCGTGGAGTGCGATCCGACGATGTACGGCGAGGATTTCGCCTACTACCTGCAGAAGGTGCCGGGGGCGTTCGCCTTCCTGGGGGTGGGGAATCCCGCGGCCGGCATCACCGAGCCTTGCCACTCGCCCCGCTTCCAGCTCGACGAACAGGCGCTCGCCCTGGGGCCGGCCGTCCTGGCGCAGATCGCGCTCTCCTGATCACTTGGCCTGGGTCATTTTCGTGGCGTACACCTCCCCGGCCAGAAGGACGTTGCGAAAATAGCGCGCCATCGCTTTCTCACTTTTCAGGATTTGCTTTTCGTCTTGTTGTCGGACCATTTTTGAGAGGAGGATTTTCCGTTCGTTGAGTTTTTCCAAGGCGCGACGCGTTTTGAGTGCTTCCTCAGGGTGTCCAGTGTTTTCTTGCAACTTGGCAAGATAATCGAGGGATTTGGAACGTCCAGCCATCGACAGGTGTTCCTCGGCAAGGCATCGGGAAGCCGATTGCTCTTGCCAGCCGAGAGCATCAAGATTTTTGTAGATCGTCTCAGCCGCATCAACCTAGCCGGTTTGGACAAGCTGGCTGGCGTGATCCCAAAGAGCCTCGGGAAGGCGCCGCGGGTCTACAGGAAACAGCAGACCCAAGAAGGTAATCGCCAAGCGCGGCCCTTCGGAATATCCTCCGAGCATCAAGAGTTCTTCCCTCGCCGCCAGATCAGTTCCTCGCAAAGGGTCGAAGTGCCCTTTTTCTACAGCGGTCGCGATTGCCTGCATTGCTTCTTCCGGGTTGCCCCCGCCGGCCAGACGCATCGCTTCGAGATAGTCCGGGTAGGCGTTTGTCGGGTCGATGCGCCTGGCCTCTTGGATCGCTTCGGTGAATTCAACATCCCGGGACGGGTCCCTGAGGATCGCTTCGGCGATGGCAAGGTGAATGCGTAGATTGTCCGGAGAATTCTCGGCCGCTTTCTTGAGTTCGACGATCCTGGCGTCTCCCGCCATGAAGGAAGCCAGAGCCAGCCGGAGGAAAGGGTCGCCCGACTCATCAACAATGGACTTTAAGTACGCGATTTCAGATTCGTCCGGTAACCGCATCTCTTGAGCCATAAATTGCTCAAATCCGACGCGGATGCCGGTGGTGGACGGTGGCGGAGGGGACCCCGAGCGCCTCGGACGCCTGTCGGATCGTCATCCCTCCGAACACGTGCAGGCCGATCGGATCGCGCTCGTCGTCGGGAAGCCCGGCGAGCGCCTCGTGGAGGATCCGGTCCCGTTCGCGATCCGCCGCCTCTTGGGCCGGGTCTGCTGCGGGGGAAAGGATGTCGCCGGTCGGCAGAGAGGATTCCCTCGGCCGGCGCCGGCATTCGCGGATCAGGACGCTCAGGCACCAGCCCAGCGGGTCGCGGATCCGCGCGGGATCCTGGCGGTGCGACCGAATGAAGTGCATCAGGGTCTCCTGGACCGCATCCTCGGGCCGGATGGGGGGACGCGCCATCCAGTGCGCCGTGGTGTAGAGGCGGGGTAGGAGTCCGTTGACAAGCGCGTCGAGGTCGCTGGCGTTTCCCATGATTCCCTGGTCACATTCCCCTCTCTCTAGGTGCGGCGGAGGGGCGTTTTGTTCAACGGATTCTTGAATTATTTTTCCGCGGTCCACCCTTCCTGTCCGATCAGCTTCACGAACGTGCAGAGAGTCGAGCGCGATTGCACAATCCGGCCGTCGGCGGTTTTTGAGACGATCGTGAGTATCTGCGAACGCTCGTCGCCGACGGGAATGGCGAGAATCCCCCCGGGGGCGAGTTGGGCGACGAGCGATGGGGGAAGTTCCGGCGCCCCCGCTGTGACAAGGATCCGTTCGTAAGGGGCGAATTCGCCCCAACCTTGAGAGCCGTCCCCCACGCGGAAACGGATGTTCCGGTAGCCGAGCTCCTCGAGGGTATGGCGCGCCCTTAAGGACAGCTCTTCGATCCGCTCGACGGTGAAGATTTCGGCGGCGAGCTCCGCCAGGATCGCGGTCTGGTACCCCGACCCGGTCCCGATCTCCAAGACCCGTTCGGAACCCGTCAGGCAAAGCTCCTCCGTCATCTTCGCGACCATGTAGGGCTGGGAGAGCGTCTGTCCCCGGCCGATCGCGACGGCGTGGTCCTCATGGGCCAGGCCGCGATCTTCCAGCAGGAGAAACCGCTCCCGTGGGACGCGTTTCATCGCCGCCAGGACCCGGGGATCCTTTACGCCCCGCGCGGCGATCTGTGTTGCCACCATCCGCGTGCGCTCTCGTTGGAAATCGCGCTCCGGTTCCGGCATCGATCTCATGCTATCCCACGAAATGATGGCGCAGGACACTTCGCAATGGCGCATAGATTGCGTAGAGACGAGAAACGCTCCACATGGTCCACTCGATATTTCAGTGCTTTGTTGCCCATTTCGCGAAGCGTGGGCCAGATGCTCCGCCTTTGCGGCTTTGCCGCTCCGGCGGATCCGCTGGAATCACGACGTGATGTAGGCGGAAAGGCGCAAGCCGCGACGTCGTGTCTGCCTGTGACACCTACCGCGGCGAGTCCGCCTACGCTTACTTTGTTCGCTCCGGCGGATCCACCGTAACACCGAAGGTGTGTAGGTGGACGATACGCGAAACTTGGCTCTTGGGAGAGAGGAGAAAGGAGAACAGTAGACCGTAGGAGAGGGTGTCCTCTTGTCATTCCCAGGAGATCTCTACTTTCTCCTTTCTACTTTCTACCCTCTCCTGTTCTATTTTTCGCGTTCGCGCTGGAAGCGCGATGCGCGAAAATGGCGGAGGCCGGACTCGAACCGGCGACCTAGGGCTTATGAAACCCTCGCTCTAACCGACTGAGCTACCCCGCCTCCGAAGTTGGGGAATTATAGGAAAAAGAACGCCCGGGGGTAGCCCGGGGACGCGGACAAGGAACGATCAGAATGGGCAGGGCCTCTTCGCCTCGTCTCCCAGTCTCCCTCGCCCCCCGTTAGAAAAGGGGCTTTATTTGCTGCTACCGGTGCGCCGCCCGCTGGCTTTTGGGGACTGCCGCGTCGTGTTCGGGCCTGCGGCTGTTCCCCGCCAGGATCTTGATCGCCTTCTCGATGAAGGGGACCTTGAAGATGGCGGTGGTCTTGCCGCCGGGGGCCCCCGACGTGCAGTAGGCATAGTCGATGTTGATGTGGGACTCGGCGAGGATTTTAGCCACCGAGGCGAATGCCCCCGGCCGATTGGGAAGTTCAAGAAGCAGAATATCGGTCTGGGTCACCGAACAGCCGTTTTTCTCGAGCACCTTCAAGGCTCGTTCGGGCTCTTCCGCCACCAGGCGCAACACGCCGTGCTCCGTGCTGTCCATGACGGTCAGGGCCGTGATGTTGATCTTCTCCTTGGCCAGGCTCGCCGACACGGCGGCCAGTCTTCCCGGCTGGTTGATGAGGAAGATTGACAACTGCTTTGCGATGCGCATGGATCCGCTCCTTTCTCCAGCACGGTATGCCACGGATCCGGGAGTGTCAAGGCAACGTATAATCCTCCTCTCGCAATGCTCAATCGCGCCGCCGACATCTTTTTATGGGTTCTCTACGGCGTCTTCTGGATCGCCGCCGGGTGGGGGAAGGCCGTGGACGTCCCGCAGTTCGCGATCTCGGTCTCAGCCTACCAGATCCTGCCGACGTCCTGGGTCGATCCTTTGGCCTATGCGATGGTCTCGGCCGAGGTCGCGGCGGGGGTCTTGATCGCCGTTTCGCGCACCCGCGCCGCTGGATGCGGCCTGGCATTGGGGCTCTTGGCGGTCTTCACATCCGCCGTCGCTCGGGCGCTCTACCGGGGAGAATTCCATGAGTGCGGCTGCAAGATCCCCTTGATTCAGGGGACCACGGTGGGACCCCATCTTCTTTTCCGAAATCTTCTCCTGGGTGCTTGGGGAGTTTTTCTGCTCTACCGTCATTCGGGAAGCCGCCGCCGAGAGGGGTTGGGCCGCGCCGCGGCCCCCCTGTGGGAGGGGCGCTGGCGGATCGCTCAAGTTGTGCTGATCCTCTGTCTCACCGTGACAACGCTCTACCAGAAGGGGATCAACGCCAAGATCATACGGGAGGGGGGGTATTCCCCCTCGGGAGGGTTTTCAAACCGCTCCCCGATGGAGGCGGGGGTGAAGCTTCCTTCTTTTCAGGGGGCGCTTGTGGGGGCTCCCGCCGGGACGCGCCACAAGGTGGCGTTCGGTCCCGGCGAACCGCCATGCGTCGTGATTCTGTTCAAATCCTCCTGCACTGCCTGCGCTCTCTCGGCCCCGGCTTGGAACGCCTGGTTTGCGCGGGAGGGGGGAGCAAAGGGGGGCGAGGAGAAAGGAAAGATGCGGTTCGTCGGCATCTGCACAAGCGACCCCGATTCCTCGCGCCGCTTCGCTGAGCGCTACAAGATCTTGTTCCCCGTGATCAATGTGGACCCGCAAACCTGGGCGGAGTTTCGGACATCGGTGGTTCCCAAGATCCTCAAGGTGTCGGGCGAAGGGGTCGTGACCGAAGTTCGCGCCACCGCTCCTTGAGGGATTTATTTTTTCGAAATCCGGCTCCGCCGGCCAACTTTCTCGGAGATGGGCCGTTATAGTAAGGGAGGGTTTTTATGACGAGCCGGCCGCGGCGCGGGGTTTTGGCGTGGAGGGCCGCGGCCTTTCTGGCATTTCCCTCCTTTCTGCTCGGGGCCACCTCTCTTGAGGAAGCCGAGGCGATGCTAGGCCGCGGCGAGTATGAGAAAGCCCGCGAGGCGGTTCTCCGGTACGTGGCACGAGATCCTTCGGACGGCCGTGCGCGTCTGTTGGCAGCCCGGACGTTTCTTGAGACGGGCCGGCGCGAGGAGGCGGTGGGGATCTTAAAGCCTCTGGTGGCGCCACTGGCCGTCGGCCAGGAGGGGCCCCTTTCGGCGCGCCTGGCGCGGGCCGAAGCGCGTTTTCTCCTGGCCGAGCTCACTGGCGACGCAGAGCTCATGAAAAGCGTCATTCAAGAAGAGCTCCCCTCGATTTCGAGGGAGGCTCCGGGGCTTGTGCGTCCCCATGTCCTGCGGATCCGCGCGTTCATGGCGGCCGGCCAGAAGCACGACGCCAAAGCTGAAACTTCGGCAGCGTTCGAAAAGGATCCTCGGGATCCCGATCTTTTGATGGTGTTGGGGAGGATCGAAGAGGCGGTCCGGCAGGCCCCTCAACGCGCCGATTGCCGCGTGGCCCGCGCCTTGAATCTTCTCTTCGGTCGTGAGGCGGGCTCCATGGGAGGGGGCGAGGAGGAACAGGCCCAAGAGGGATCCGATTATCGGGGGGACGGACCCGGGTATGTGGCGAGCGCGGCGGCGCGCACGGAGGCCCTGGAACACCTGGCGCGGGCGCTTGAAGCCAACCCCCGGAGCGCTGCCGCACATGCCGCGGCGGCCGCCTGGCACTATTACGACGGGGATCTCGAGAAGTTCACAAAGAGCTCATCCGCCGCTCGCGCGATAAATCCCTGTTGCGCTCTTCCCGAACTGTGGGCCGCGCGTCTGTCGGAAAACCCCCGCGACCCACGCGAGGCGATCCGCTGGGAGAAGAAGGCCGTCGCGATCGACCCGTTTTTGAAGGAGGCATGGCTTTCGCTCGGCCTCCACAGCATGAATGAGGGAGACATCGCGTCGGCCACCGAAGCGTTTCGCCGGGTGCGCGCTATGGATCTCTTCAACGTGACGGCCAAGAATTGCCTGACGCTTCTCGAGGACCTGCCGGATTATTTCGAGGTCTCGAAGACCGAGCATTTTGAGCTGCGCCTCTCCCGCCGCGAGGCGCCGGTCTTGCGCGCCTACGCCGAGTCGCTCTTGGAATCGTGGTACGCGGAGCTCTCAGCCCGCTACCGCTTCCAGCCGGAGCTTCCGATCCGCGTCGAGCTCTACGACGACGCGCAGGATTTCGCCGTGCGCGGATTCGGCACTCCCGGCGTCCCCTTCCTGGGGGTCTGTCTCGGACGCGTCGTCGTCAACCAGTCGCCGACGACCTTAGCCCCGCGAAAGAGGTGTTGGGCGCAGATCTTGCGCCATGAGCTCACGCACATCTTCTCGGTCCAGGCCACCGAGGGGCTGGTGGCACAATGGTTCACGGAAGGGTTGTCGACCTACGAGGAGAGGCGCTTCCGCCCCGAATGGGACTGGGAGGAGGGGATCGACGAGGAGATCTTCGACGCTTTCCATGACGGGACGCTTCTGCCGATCTCAAGGCTCAGCCAGGGGTTCGGCGGCGACAAGGTTCGGATGTACTACTACGTTTCGAGCCTCGTCTGCGAGTATCTCGACGGCCGGTTTGGCGTCGAGGGGCTTTCCCGCATGATGGCGGCCTGGCGGAAGGGCTCGGGCGCCAAGACGCGCGCCCAGGAGATGATGCGCGGCTGGACGGGGGGGCGCGACGCCGCGGTGGTCCACGAGGCGCTGGGCGTGGCGCTTTCGGACCTTGACAAGGATTTCGCGGCGTGGCTGGGGAAGCGCCTGGCCGCCTGGAAGATCCAGCCCCGCCTGTCCCGCGAGGAGGTCGAGCGCCTGGCCGCGCAAGCGGCCGCGGCGCCGGAGGATCTGCTTTTGGCGGCGCGCCTGGCGCGAGGTTGTTTCCAGAACGGTCTTTTGGACGAGGCTCAGCGGAACGCCCGCCGCGTCGTTGAAAGGGGAGCCTCCTGGCGGGAGAGTCTCGATCGGGTAAAGCTCGCCGACGCCTGCGTCGTTCTGGGGCACATGGCATTTGACCGCGACGAGATCAAAAAGGCTCGACAGTATTTTGAGGAGGCGGAAAAACTGGGCGTCGAGGACTTTTACCTTTTTCATGCCCTGGGAGTGTTGACGGCCGAGGAGGATGGGCGCGCGGCGGAGGCGATCCGCTATTTTGAGAAGGCGCGCGCGTTCTTTCCGCGCCAGGTCTACGGTGGGTTCGACCCCTATCGGAAGGTTTACGATCTAGCGAAGGAGCTGGGAGACGAGCGCCTCATGCGCGAGGCGGTCGAGCGGCGCATCGCCATCGTTCATGAGGACGAGCGGTCGCGCCGTTGGCTTCTGGCGCGCCATCGCGAGGCGGGGCGCCATGCGCAACTCCTCGACGTGGGGATGCAGCTCCTCTGGATCGATCCGTTCGACGCCCGGACGCACCTGGCGATGGCCGAGGCGCACAGGGCGTTGGCCGACCCTGCGGCGGCCCTGCGTGAGACGGAGGCGGGCTTGAAATCGCTCTCCTTCCTGCCTGTCTACGTGAAGATGCCGGAGGAAGTGGACGCCGCAACGCATGACCTGCATTGCCTGGCCGCCGAGATTCATCTGGCGGCCGGCCGGCGAGACGAGACCCGGCGGGCCGTCGATGAGGCTTTGGCAATTCGGAGCGATTCGGCGCGCGCCGGGGAAATCCGGCGCAAACTGGGGGAAGAAGAGTGAAGCAAAAATTCAGAACCCGTCTGGCGCGAGGGTCGTTCAAAAGAGGGGTGATCGCGGCCTTGGTGGCGGTCTCCTGGGTGGTGGCCGGGCCTGACGGCGCACGGCATCGGCGCCGTCAGGCCGCCGCCAGGGAGCGCTTTGACCATCTCACGGAGGCCCTGAGGTGCCTCGTGGATAAGTACGCCGCCAAACCTGAGGAGGCGGACAAGCGCGCGAGGCTCGAGCGGGCGCTCGCGCGCCTCGAACAAGAGTGGATCGGGGTCGAGATGGACGAGGTCCTGCGCGCCCTCGAAGAGCAGGATTTCACCGGGGCGGCGTCCAGCGCCGACGCCGTGCGTGAGAGCCTCCGCCAGATCCTGGAGGCGCTGACGCTTGAGGCGCGGCTGGAGGCAGTCCGCGAGCGCGAAAAGTCGCTCGCAGACGCCGCCCGCGCGATCGCGGATCTTTCGGCGAAGGAACGGAAGGTGATCGAGGAGGGGCAGAGCATCCTCGATCGAGCGGTCCCGGCCGACGTGCGCGAGATCAAGCGCCGGCTCGACGCTCTCGCGGCCGCCCAGGAGGGGATGTTGAGGGCCGGGGCGCTTGAAGAGGCCCGGAACAAGGCGCGGGAGATTCTGGAAAATCAGAAGCGGCTCGGCGGCCCTGCCGCTAGAGGACAGGAGAAGCCCGGCGAAGCTCCTCAGGAATCCAAGGGGTCGGAGGGATCCAGTCCCCAGGCTCAAGCTTTGCCGCAGGCGAACCTGGGGCGTGAAACAGCCCAGTTCGCCCGCGAGCTCACAGGGTCGGCTGGAGGCGAGCCGGGCGCCCCGGGCGCCAGGGAGAATCAGGCTGAAGCGACCCCCCCGGCCGATCCGGCATTGGCACAGGCCGGGAAGGATGCGGCCGCCGCGGCCGCGGCGATGGAGCAGGCGGCCGAGGCGCTCCGCGCTGGAGACGGTGCGCAGGCTGGAAAAAGCCAGGCACATGCCGAAAAGAATCTTGAGCAGATGATCGCGACTCTTGATCAGGCGATCGCCCAGGCGCGCGCCGCCTCGCTGTCTAAACCTTCCGGCGCGTCCGCGTCAAAATCGGGATCGTCCAGCCCTTCCTCGTCGCCCGGGCCGCAAGGGAAACCTGGCACTTCGGCCTCCCAGCCGGGTCCGGACGAGGCGGGAAAACCTCCGGAAGCCGGCGCTGATGCGGCTCGCCGCCAGGAGGCGCTCGAGAAGGAGGCGCGGGCCCTAGCGGCCGACGCCCAGAAGAGCAAGGCCGGGGCGGCCTCTTCGCGGATCTCGACCGCCGCCGACGAGATGCAGAAGGCCCGCCAGTCCATGCAGGAGGATTCGGGCTCCCAGATCGACGCTCCCGGCCATCAGAAGCAGGCCTTGAAACTTTTGGCCGAGGCGCGCGAAGAGATCGAGCGCCTGGAGCGGGGGAGCCTTGGCGCCGAAGACCGACAGAAGCTGGAGCGCCTGCGTCGAGCGCAGGAAGAGGCGGCCCGGGAAGCCAAGCGTGTGGCCGAGGCGCTCGCGCTCGACCGGGATCTTTCGCAGGAAGCCGCCCGCCAGATCCAGAAGGCGGCTGATCAGATGTTTCTCGTCGAAGGGCTTTTCCGTGAGGAGTACCTCGACTCGGGCCTTTGGGAGGCTCAGCGCGCCTTGAAATACCTGGAGGATGCCGCCGCCGCCGTGCGCGACAAGCAGAGGCAGTATGCGACGGAGCAGGCCAAGGTGACGCTCTCGAGCCTTCAAGGGGATCTCGATCGGCTGATTGCGGGACAGGAGGCCGTCAAGCATAGGACCGAGGGGATCTGGGAGGATCTGAAGAAAGGGGGGGATCTCGGGGTCTGGGAACAGGAAGAGATCCGGACCCTGGTGGTCGATGAGGGGCTCCTTGTGGAGGAGGCCCGCGGGCTTCAGAAGAAGCTCGATAATCCACAATGGAAGTCGGTCGTCTACGCCTGGGCCGCCGGGGAGGCGGCCGGAAAGATAGAAGAGATCCGGGCATGCTTGATGCGTTCTGAGATCACCGCGGCGCTGGTCGATATCGAATCGGAAGTCTTGGGTCTTCTCGGCCAGATGCGGGAGGGGTTGAAGACGCTTCTCGGGCGCCTCGACGCCGAGAGGGAGCGTCCCGCCCCCCGTCCGATGGCGTCGACGGGAGATATGGAGATGCCGCTGGTGCGTTCTGTCGACGAGGTGAGGCTTCTCTGGAATTTACAGAGGGATTTGAACGCCCGCGTGGAAAAGCTGCGGGGGCAAGTCCGGGAGATCCCGGCGCTCACTGTGGACCAGCGCGCCGCGCTTGAGCGTTTGATGAAGGATCAGGCGCGGATCCGCCAGCTCGGGAACGATTGGAGGCTCAATGTGTATCAAGAACAGCGATAGAAACCGTCATGCGTCATGCGTCATGCGTCATGCGCAAGAGGACGCATGGTCTCGCCGGCGCATTTCGCATTTCGCATTTCGCATTTCGTGCAGTGCCATTGTTGCGTTGTTGGCTTTCACGGGCGCTGTTGCTGAAGAAGAGCCGTTCGCCAAGGATGAGGGGGAAACCCCCGCTGAGAGCCTTCGGAAGGCCTTGCGCAAGATGAGCCGCGTCGAGGAGTCGGCCCAGACATGGCTCCAGGAGACCGCGAAAAAGAGGCCGGAAGAAGGAAACGCCGGCGCGCCGCAGCTTTTCAAAGGGATCCAGACGCGTCAGAAGGAGATTGAGGAGGACTTGGCTCGGCTCGTCTTGAAGCTGCAGAAAGGGTGACCGAATAGCACGCCGGTCCCGATCCCCGGCGGGGATCCGACACAGAAACAGGAATCTTCGGAAAGCGGCTCCGGTTCTGAGTCTCAAAAACAGGCCTCTAACCCCGTCCCGCAGCACGGGGAAGATCCTCAAAAAACGGGCGAAAAGCCCCAGAATGCGCCGGCGAGCGATCCGGCCCGGGACATCTATAGCGCCGAATACCGACACCGCTTCTTAGAGAAACTCCGGTCGGCCGGCGGGACGTCGCGCCCCTGGGGAAACCTGCCCGACAAGTTCCGGGACGAGATGACCAGCGCCACGCAGGAGGAGTTTGTCCCCGCCTACGAGGGGTTGACGCGCGAGTACTACAAACGGGTCCAGGAGGAGGCAGAGAAGGAACTGGACAAGAAATGAGGATCCTCCTGACGCTGTTTTTCGCCTTGCTCGCGGGATCGACGTGCGCCCGCGCCGAGGAAGAAGGCGATCCGGTTGCGCGCCCCTCATGGGAGGATCTCCTGGCGGAGGAACAGGCGCGCTTGCGAGAGCTCCGCGACACCGTGGCTGACACGGGGGGGGAAGGCCTCCGGAGTTGGGGGGACACCCTGATCCTCGCACGGGATCGCGCGGCCGAGGAGTCCCTGAAGGAGGCCCAGAGCGCGATTGGCGCGGCCGACTGGCGTCTGGCGGCAGCGATCCTGCAGAAACTATGCGACCGCAAGGACGCGCCGCTTGCGGCTGATCCCGACCCCGAAAAAGACCCGCGGGTCGTGCCGAGCGCCCGGAGCCTCGCCCAGCGGATGATCCGGGAAGGGCCTGAACCGCTGGTACAGGTCTACGCGTCCCAGAATGAGGCCGCGGCGCGCAAGCTTTTTCAAGAGGCGGTGAAGCGCCGCGACGCCGGGAGGTTGCGCGAGGTGGCGCGCCGGTATGAGGCCGCGCCGGCTGGGCAGGCGGCCCGCGCGGCGCTCGTCAAGATCGCGCTTTCCGAAGGAGATTTTGCCACGGCGGCGCGGGAGCTCTCGGAGGCGGCGGCGGGAACGGGCCTCGCTGGCATCATGGACGAGGCAGCCTGGACCGCCTTTCTCGAGGAGGCGGCTCGCGCGGGGAATCTGCCGTGGCTCCGTTGGATCCGCGGTGAACGCGAGCGCTCCGAGGCGGATGGGGAGGGAACCCAGGGCGCCGGGGCCTGGAAAAAACGGGCCGAGGAGATCGAAAAACGGATCCTGAGGGAAGCGGCCGAGAGCATTCCCCAGCGTCCGGTCCTCTCCGTTGAAACCCTCTGGGAAGGGCGGTTCGAGGAGATCTCCCCGGCTCGCAGAGATCCCCTTTTCGAACAGGAGCTGATGCTCCCGGCTCCGATGCTTCCCTGTCTCGCCGGAGAGCGCCTCCTCCTGTCAGACGGCTGCCGCCTGACAGTTTTCGATCGAGCCACCGGGAAGCTTCTCGCGCAGAGCCTTCCTGCGCCCGCCTCTTACGGCATTGGCTATGGTCCCCAGGTCTTGCACGGGACGGCCTGCGACGGTGCGCGCGCCTGGGGAAATCTTCCGGACGTCCGGCCGAGTTTTGATTCGCGTATCGCCGCCATGGTATCGCTTCCCACGCAGGATCTTTTTTGCTGGGACCTCAAAAATGCCAAGGTGCTTTGGCGGGCCAAGGAGGCGGCCGCCAGGGCCGGCGCGCCGTTCTCGGAAGAATTTTCCTTCCCGGCCATCCCCCTGGTATCGGGCGGCGTCGTGTACGCGCCGGCGATGACTTTTAAGGGGCTCTTCGCCTCCCACATCGCCGCCTTTTCGGCCGTCGACGGCAAGCCCCTCTGGCGCACCTTCCTCTGTTCCGGCCAGCAGGAGATGAATTATTTCGGGCGTCCGATCCGGGAATCGGTTGCCTCTACGCCGGTTCTGGACGCGGGGAGGCTTTTCGTCTCGACTAACCTCGGTGTCGTGGCGGCGCTCGATCCGGAAAAGGGGGCACCCCTCTGGCTTTTCCAGTACGACCAGATCCCCCAGGAGAACCAGGAGACGCGAATGTACAACATCGAGCCGCGCCTGTCGGATTGGAAGGCGCTCCCTCCCGCCGTGGTGGGGCCGCGCCTCGTGGTGGCGCCGACCGATTCGCGCTATCTTTATGTCCTCGATGCCGCGACGGGCCGGATGCTGTGGCGCTACGAGGGGCGGCGGGCTTCGTTTTTTCTCGCGGATCCGCTTACGGAAACCCTCTGCGTCGTCGGCCGCGACGACGCGGTGGGGCTGGCGCTCGCCGACGGCCGGGTCCGGTGGCGTTCGGTCCTGCGGGCCCGCTGTGTCCATCCCGGTTCAGCCAGCGCCGGCCGGTTCTATTTTTTAGCCGACGGGCGCCTGACGGGGCTTGACGCGGCCACGGGACGGATCGTCTGCCTCGCGGAGGACCTCCCGTGCGTCGGCCCCGTTGCCGTGGAGGGGCGTGGCGGCGTCGTGCTCTCTTTTCGCAGCGCGGCCGCCTGGAAAATGGTCGAAGCGGTCGAGGAGCTGGCGAAATGAAACGATTTCTTTCTGGGATTTCTGTTTATGCGGCGCTCACGGGTTTTCCAGCTGGGGCCTCCGCGGAGGAGATGACGAGCGCGTCCCGGGAAGCCGTGGACAAGGGGCTTCAAATCCTGGCGCGTCTCCAGAACCTGGATGGCTCCTGGTCGGCCTCTGTGGGGGCGAAAGTCGGGGACAGCTATTCGGTTCAGTGGAGCGGGCCCCATGTGGGGATTACCTCGGTCGCATGCCTGGCGTTCCTGGCCGGGGGGAACACGCCCGGACGCGGGCGCTACGGCTCTGTCGTCGAAAAGGGGCTCGCGTACGTCCTGTCCTGCGCCGGCCCCGACGGATGGATCGGAAGCCCCAACACGCGGATGTACAGCTGTTCGTTCGCGGCGCTTTTCCTGGGGGAGCTCTACGGAGAATCGGAGAATCCCGAGGTCCGGGAGAAGCTGAAAGCCGTCGTGAATCTCCTTGTGCGTTCGCAGAACGAGGAAGGGGGATGGCGCTACCTCCCGATGGACCGGGATTCGGACATCTCCGTCACGGTCTGCGTCGTGCAGGCCCTCCGGGTCGCGCGCAACAACGGCCTGCACGTCCCCGCCGAAACGATCCAGCGCGCCTTGGATTACATCCGGCGAAGCCATGTGAAGCAGATGCCGGGGGAGCCGTGGCTCTCGGGGGGGTTCAAGTACCAGCCGGCACATGCCGAGTCGAGCCACAACCGCGTGACCTATTCCCTCACGGCGGCGGGGCTGACGGCCCTCTACGGCTTGGGGATCTACCATGATCCGATCCTGGACCAAGGGCTGGCGTTCCTGGAGCGCCCCCAGAACCGCGCGGAGATCGCCCCCTGGGGCCGCGGCGGCCCGCGGCCGGGCTCCACCGTCCGGTTCGACTATTTCTACGGCAATTATTACGCAGCCCAGGCGATGTTCCAGGCCGGCGGGGAGCGTTGGGAGCGATGGTTTGCCAGAACCCGGGACGAGATCGTCATCCTCCAGCGCCCCGACGGAGCCTGGGCCGATGCCGTCGACCCCGTTTATGCCACGTCGATAGCGTGTCTAATTCTGCAGATCCCCTATCGGTACCTTCCGATCTTCCAGCGATGACGGTGCGCGATCCTGTCGAGGAAGATCCTTTCGAGGCGGCCCGCCGGGCGGCTTTGGCGTTGCGCCAGGAGATCGCCCGCGCGATCGTCGGGCAGAGCGGGGCCGTGGAGGAGCTTCTGGCATGCATCCTCTGCGGGGGACATGCCCTGATCGAGGGAGTGCCGGGGCTCGGGAAGACCCTCTTGGCCAGAACGGTCGCGCAGGCAATGTCGCTTTCGTTCCGGCGGATCCAGTTCACGCCGGATCTTCTGCCGAGCGATCTGGTGGGGACCGAGGTGATCCTGGGGGATCCCGCCACGGGGGACCGGCGTGAGAAATTCATGCCGGGGCCGCTCTTTGCTAACCTGGTCTTGGCCGACGAGATCAACCGGGCCCCCCCGAAGACCCAGGCGGCGCTCTTGGAGGCGATGGAAGAGCGCCAAGTCACGGTGGGGGGAGTGACCTACCCCCTCCCGGATCCGTTCATCGTGCTGGCGACCGAGAACCCGATCGAGCAGGAGGGGACCTACCCGCTCCCGGCCGCCCAGTGTGACCGTTTCCTGATGAAGATCGAGATCGACTATCCCAAGGAGGAAGAGGAGCGCCAGATCGCCCGGTGGACCGGGCCGTTAGAGTCTCGGCCGTCGCTTGTATCCCGGGAGGCGGTCTGCCGCGCGCGAGAAGCCCTGAGGGATCTTCCCATCCCGCTGTATGTCCTGGACGCGGTCTGTCGTGTCGTGCGCGCCACGCGCCCCCAGGACCGTGCCGCCCCCGCGCTGACGGAGCGCACGATCGCCTGCGGGGCGAGCCCCCGGGCGGCGCGGGATTTGCTTCTGGCGGCTCAGGCCCGCGCGGTTCTTTCCGGACGCGGCTTCACCTCTGCGGGAGATGTCGCGGATGCCGCGCGGGCGGTCCTGCGCCATCGGATCATCCTGCGCTGGTCGGCGCGCGCCGAGGGGTTTGACGCCGACGCCGTGATCGACAGGGTGCTGGCGCAGTCTCCGTTCGTGCAGGGGTCCATCGAGGAGCACCCGGCGCTCGCGGGGCTCTTGGCATGAACTTTTTTATAAATCCGGGATGGCTGTGGGGGCTCGGGGCCGTCGCCATCCCGGTGGTCCTTCATCTTTTTTTTCGCCGGCGCTACGTGACCCTCCGTTGGGCCGCGATGCGTTTCCTGAAGGAGGCGGTTGAGAGAAGCGCCAGCCGGCGCCGCCTGACGCAAATTCTCCTGATGGCGGTGCGGATGCTCCTGCTGGCGCTTCTGGCCCTGGCGTTCGCGCGCCCCTATCTTTCGTCGGAGGTGGCCGCGGCCCTCGCGCGCGCCCCGCAGAATTTCGTCCTGGTGCTCGATCGCTCGATGAGCCTGGGATACCGCGAGCAGGGGACGCCCCTCTGGGAGCGCCTCCGGAGCGAAGCCGCCGCCTGGATCAGGAGCCTCTCTCCGGGGGACCGGGTTCTCGTCCTTTCGGCGCCGCCCGTGGCCGGCCGCGCGATCTCTTTCACGGGGGACATGCCTGAGGCGGCCGCAGAGGTGGAAAAAATGGAACTGGCGGAGGGGCCCGCCGACCTCCTGGCGGCGCTCTTTTCCGGATGGGAAGCATGCGAGACGCTCTCGCTTCCCCAGGTCCGTTTTCTCGTGGCCACCGACATGCAGAGGCGGTCGTTCGGGGATGGGAATGAGCGCGCCTGGAACGATTTCGCCCGCAGGATTCAAGAAAAGGGAACGGTGGGTTTCGTAGATGTCGGCGCCGGGCAGCCGTCGAACATCGGCCTCACAGGGCTCGCGGTTGTCAACGGTCCGGTCGCCCCGGGGCGCCCCGCGGTGGTGCGCGCGACGATTTTTCGCTCCGGCGGGATTTCCGATTCCGCCCAGGAAGTCCCCGTGACCTTCTGGGTGGACGGCACTAAGAAGGAGAGCCGCCTGGTCGCGCCCCCGCCGCATGGGGCGGTGTCCTGCGACGCGACGCTCGTCTTCGACGGCCCCGGTTTCCACGAGGTCATGGCGACGGTCCCGGCCGATCCTCTAGAAGGAGACAATCGCCTCGCGGCGGTCGTCCCGGCGAAGGATTCGGTCCGGATCGGGTGCGTCTACAATCCGGAGGCCGCGTCCGATCTCGCCCGGCCCACATCCTTTCTCGAATGTGCCTTGTCTCCTGCGCCGGGCCTCACCTCTTTTCAGGCAATCCCCCTCTTGGCGAGGGATCTTGCCGACACTCTCGAAAACAGCCGGGGAGAGCCAGTGTTCGATGCCCTGCTTCTGGCGGACGTGCCGATCTTGGACAAGAGGGCTGTCGAGGCGCTGGAGCGGTACGTGCGTCGTGGCAAAGGGGTCGCCTTCTTTCCGGCGGGCTCGGTCGACGCCGATTTCTACAACGCCGAGCTCTACCGGGCAGGGGCGGGAATCCTGCCGGCGCGTCTGGCGCGTATCGAGGCCAGGGAAGTCGAGAGGGAAACAGGAGGACCGCTCCGTCTCATTCCGGGACCTGCCGCCGGGTTGTTCCTGGCCCCTTTCCCTGTCGCGCGCGGCGACTTGGGAAGGGTGGCCGCCTGGCGCCGGTGGGTTCTGGAGGGGGAGGGGCCGTTTGCCCGTGTTCTCCTGGCTTTTGACGGCGCCGGGCCGGCCCTCGTCGCCAGGGATGTCGGGCGTGGGACGGCGCTCGTCTGGGGAGGGGGAGTGTCGTCCTCCTGGACGAATCTTCCCGCGCGTCCGGTTTTCCTTCCCTGGGTTCATCAACTCGTCCGGGAGCTTACCCTGCCTAGCGAGAGCCGAGCGAATCTCGCCTGGGGTGAGTCTCTGCGTTGGGAGATCCCTGTGGAATCGGTGGGGCGTCGTGCGAATCTCGTCTCCCCCGCGGGAGAGCGCTACGAGCTGACGCCTGTCCAGGAGGAGGCAAAGGGGCCCCAGCCGGGGTGGGAGGTCGCTACGGGCCCCTTGGACCGGTCGGGGCTCTGGCGGCTTGCACTCCAGGGGGAGAGAGAGGAGATACCGATCGCGGTGGGATTGCCGCCGGGGGAATCGGATTTGACGCGCCTGAAAACGTCCGAACTCGAGGCGCTTCTTCCAGGCCTCCCCCTTGAGACAGGGAGATCTTGGGGGATCTCCGCGGAAAAAGCCCGCGGGGCGGACCTGTCGCAATCGCTCCTTTTTCTGATCCTGGCTTTTCTCTATGTGGAGTCGTATCTGGCCTGGCGGGCCGGGCGGCCCGTTCACGGCCGCGGCAAGGGAGGGACGCTGTGATCGCGGTCGTCGGAGCGCTCGAATTCCTGTCTCCCTGGCCGGGGTGGGCCGCTCTTCTGTGGGCGGCCGCCTCGGTGGTCTTCATCGTTTCGCTTTACAGGGG
>SBBH01000072.1 GCA_005239795.1 Planctomycetales bacterium | reverse complement strand
CTTGGACAGGACCCGCCAGGCCGCCACATGCGCCTGAGCCAGATCCTCGATATGAATGTAGTCCCTGAGACAGGTCCCGTCGGGCGTCTCATAATCGTCCCCGTAAACCGCAAAGGGAAGATCGTCCCGAAGGGCCATGAGCAGGCGCGGGATGAGGTGCGTTTCCGTGCGATGGTCCTCGCCATGACCCGGCTCAGCGCCGGCGGCGTTGAAATACCGGAGCGACACACAAACCAACCGTTCCGCGCACGCGGCCTCGTCCAGGAACGTCTCGAAGGCCGCCTTCGAACGGCCGTACGCGTGCGTCGGCGCGATGGGATGGTCCTCCGAGATAGGGATCGCACTCGGCTCGCCATAGACGGCCGCACTCGAGGAAAAGAGAATCCGACGCACGCCACGCTTTTCAAGGATTTCCACCATCCCGCGAGCCTTCTCGAAGTTGGCCTGCATGTAGCGCTCGGGCTCGCGAACCGATTCCTCGACGAGGGAAAGCGCTGCGCAGTGGACGAGCCCTGCACAAGAGGCTGCGGACAGGGCCTGGGCAAGCACCTTCTCATCAGCAAAATCTCCCTGGACGAAAAAAATCCCCGGAGGCAATGAAGCCCGATGTCCCGTCGAGAGGTCGTCGAGCGCCACGACGGGGATCCCCTCGGCCAAAAAGCGGCGCGCAACCGCCGAGCCCACATACCCAGCAGCCCCCGTGATCAGGACCGCCGGCTGGCTCACATCCCCCTCTTCCGGACGAAGTCGATTGTGCGCGCGAGCCCCTCGCGGCGCGAAATCCGCGGCTCCCACCCCAAGATCCGCCGGGCCTTGGAGATATCCGGGCGGCGCCGCCGGGGATCGTCCTCATAACCAGGGGGCTTGGGCACAAGCCGAACGCGGCTTCGGGCGCCCACAACCCTGATCACTTCCTCAGCGAATGCCTGGACGGTCACCTCTTCGGGGTTTCCGATGTTGACCGGCTCAGACTCCTCCGACGCCAGAAGCCGGCAGAGCCCCTCGATCAGGTCGTCGACATAGCAGAAACTGCGCGTCTGCTGACCGTCGCCGTAAACGGTCAGGTCCTCTCCCGCAAGGGCCAACCGGATAAAATGGGGAAGCACCCGGCCGTCGTCGAGGCGCATCCGCGGGCCGTAGGTGTTGAAAATCCGAGCAATGCGGGTCGCGAGACCATGGAATCGATGATAAGCCATGACCATCGCCTCGGCGAAACGCTTCGCCTCGTCGTAGCAGCCGCGCCGTCCCACGGGGTTCACATGCCCCCAATAGGCTTCCGTCTGCGGATGGACAGCCGGGTCTCCGTACACCTCGCTCGTCGAGGCCAGAAGAAAACGCGCCCCTTTGGCCCGTGCCAGCCCCAGCGCCTTGTGGGTCCCCAGGGATCCAACTTTCAAGGTCTGGATCGGAAATTTCAGGTAATCGACGGGGCTGGCGGGAGACGCCAGATGAAAGACGACGTCCACGGCCCCGTCGACCGACAGAAACTCCGTCACGTCAACGCGCACGAACTGAAAGCAAGGGTGCGCCAGACATGGCTCGAGGTTCGCCTCCGACCCCGTGATGAGATTGTCCAGGCACACCACCTCGTCGCCGCGGGAAAGAAGTTTTTCGCAAAGATGCGATCCCAAAAAGCCCGCCCCGCCCGTCACGACAACGCGCATCAGGAAGCCACCTCGAACGAAACCGAAGCCGTGGCGCGGCGTGGCGTGACCCCCCCTAAATCCGTGAACTCAATCACCAGACGGTACCGGCCGGGAGCGGTCTGCCGCGGCAAGCCCAACCCCCTGTAGTGAAAATAGGAATCGGTGGCATAGCGATCTGACGTCTGCGTCCGGTCTCGCAGGTTTTCCGCCTTTTCCCATTGTTCGAATTCCCAGACGGGAACGCCCGAGGCCGTCTCAATCCTGAGATCGGCATCCGAACGACTGGTGAAACGCTCTCCCTCAGGCTTCTGCGAGAGGCGGTCGATCTCGTAGTAAACATTCAAGACGTCGCCGGGTTTGAAAACGCATTTTTCCATTTCGATCCGCGTCGGATTTCCGTACCGGGCGGGGGCATCCGTGGTCAAACAGAGATTGCGCAAGACCAAGGGGCAGAATGGACGCAACTCCCTCTCGATCGCGAGCGTTTTTTCATAAGACTCTGTCGTCTCTCCCAGGATATTCGCAAGCCCTGCCAGGAGCGCCTCGCGCGCCAAGCGCGCCGGCGGATCCGGAAGCACCGCATCCGACAGGCCTTGAATGTCCCGGAAGAGCCGCTCCGGCTCGCGCCGGAGGGTTGTCAGGATCATTTCAGCCGAGAGGGCCGGGGCTCCTCCCTCCTCGGGCGCCTCGGGGACGGGCGGGGGGATCTCCTTCAGATGAGGCTCGGGAAAAGACCCTTGTGATTCAGATCGTGGATGGGCCGCGACAGGAGGAACGTCTGGGAATGGCTCCACCTCGATCGCGGGAGGAGTGTCCACCGGGCGCGAGGCTGCGGACTGGCTGCAGCCGGCCAGGACGAGACCCAGCGCCAACGCTTCGGCCGGCGCGGAAATCAAAAAAAGCCGCGCGCTCACGTCCCCTCGACCATCGCCCGCAAGGCTGAAAAGCGCGCATCAATGTCCCGACGTGTCGCCGCGATCAGGCGCTCCGGCCCCAAGGTCTCGACGCAAAGCGAACCGACGACGCCCCCCCAGAGAAGCGCTTCGCGCAAGGAGGCCCCTTGGACATCCCCCCGCTCAGCCAGGAATCCCATGACGCCGCCGGCGAAACTGTCCCCGGCTCCCGTCGGGTCGGAGACCATTTCGAGAGGATAGCCCGGAACGACGAAACATCGCCCCCCGGACAGGCATAGGCAGCCGTGCTCCCCCTTCTTGATGATCACGAAACGGGGACCCAGATCGGCGATCCGGCGAGCGGCCCGCAAAAGACTCGCTTCTCCTGTGAACTGAAGCGCTTCTTCATCGTTCAAAATGACGCCATGCGAGCGGGTGAAAACCTTTTCAGTCCCCTTCCGGTCGATCTCGATCCAAAGGTTCATGGAATCGGAAACCACGCAGGGAGCGCCGGCGATCTGGTCGAGAAGGCCCACTTGGTGCGTGGGGCTTCCGTTGGCAAGAAACACGAAGGGGACGTGCCGCCACGCCTCGGGCAATTTCGGAGCGTAGGCCTCGAAGATCCCGACGTCCACATGGATCGTCTCGCGGCGGGAGAAGTTGTCGAGATAGCGCCCTTCCCAGGAAAACGTCCGGTGGCGCGCCAAGGTCTGGACGCCGAGCGTGTCGATCCCTCGAGCCTGAAATTGAGACAGCTCCTCGTCTGGAAAATCATTTCCCACCGCTCCCACCAAACCCGGCCTCACGAAAAATCTCGCCCCCAGGGCAAAATAGATGGCCGATCCCCCCAAGACGCGCTGGGCTGAAGCCACCGGCGTATGAATGGTGTCAAAAGCGATTGTGCCGACGGTCACCACCGTAGGAACCGAAGAGCCTGACGCCACCTCACGCATGGATTCTCCTGCAGGCAGGAACGCCTCATGCCGTCCCTGCAAGCGGAAGATTGTAGGCCCCCCCCGCTCCCCTTGGCCAGACCGTTGTGCTACCCTTGCGCCTCCTTGACATTCCGCTCCCTGCCTCAGATTTCCCGCTATACCATGCGCCGACACATCCCCGCAGAAATTCTTCTACAGATCTATGTCGGGGCCACGTTCGCCCAATTCGACATCGTCGCCCGAAAGGAATTCGACGCTTCGAATGTCCTCATCGCCCTCCTCTGCGTAGGACCCCACGCGCCGCTTCTGTTGTCTGCTTTCTGGGGGGCCACGATGGCCGGACGCTCCCGGGGGATCTTCCTGGCGGTGGCGGCCGTCTTCGGCCCCTTGCTTCTCCTGGGGATGCCGTTCGTCCATTCGGCGGGGGCTTACACCCTTCTGTGCGGCCTCTCCCTGATGGGAGACCCTATCCTCGTCCCATTTCGAAATCGCCTCCTGCAGGCCAACTACGACTCCGCCACACGAGGAGCCGTCTGGGGGTGGATTTTCGCCATCGGCCGCGTCGCGCACCTGTCGTCTTCCCTGTCTTGCGGCCTGATCTTGGACCATTTTCCCGGAAGCCATCGACTGCTTTTCCCGGCGGCGGGCTTTTTAGGTTTGACGGGGATTTTCCTCTACTCCCGGATCCGCCTGCGCCACCAAGCGCCGGAAGGGCAGAGGATGCCGCGCGCGCACTGGTGGCACGAGGCCGCGGACGTCTTCCGGAAAACCCCGCGGTTCGCGGCCTTCGAGGGGGCGTTCATGTTCTACGGATTCGCCTTCATGTTCCTCCTCCCCCTCCACGTCGTTGTCGTGAACGACATCCTTAAGCTCTCCTACACCCAGGCGGCCTTGCTGCGACAGGTCCTCCCGCAGATCGTGCTCGCGGCGATCTCCCCCCTGGCGGGAAGACTTCTGGACCGCTCGACCCCCCTACGCATGGGCGCCTACGCATTCACGCTCCTGGCTTTCTTCCCCGCGGTCTTAGGGGGAGGAATTGCCTGGCAGTCGGTGCCGCTCGCCGCTCTGGCCTACTTTCTTTTCGGCGCGGCGATGGCCTTCTTGCATTCGGCGTGGGAGTTGGGTCCGACATGGTTCGCGGGAGAGCGCGACGTCTCCCCCTTCATGGGAATCCATGTCAGCTGCGTCGGCGTGCGGGGGACGCTCGGCCCCCCGATCGGGAGCTTCCTGGCCGGCGCGATCGGCTTGGGAGGGACGTTCGCAATCTCTTCGGCTTTATTCGCGGCGGCGGCCTTCTGGATGCGTTCGCTCTATAAGAGCCACAAACAGGAGAGGCTTCCGCCAGGGACTGCCCATTACGTTCCCAGCCCCGGCGCGACGCGCTTGCCGCCTCGGGGCGCCTGACCCAATACAGAAGTTATTTCCTCGCGGCGCTTTGCAAGCTCTCCTGGATCCGCTTGACTCCAACGGTCTTTCCCGTCGCCGCATCGACGGTGAAAAGGCATCCGCTCATCCGGGGATCCCCCTCGGCAACATCAAAGACGTGCGGCATCCCGGTGATAAATTTAGAGAGAACCGGGTCGACCGAGCGCCCCAGGATCGAGTCGTAGGGCCCGGTCATCCCCAGCTCCGTGATATAGCCGGTCCCGTTGGGAAGGATCTGCTCATCGGCTGTCTGGATATGGGTGTGCGTCCCGAAAACAAAACTCACGCGGCCGTCCAGAAAACGCCCCATGGCCACCTTTTCGCTCGTCGCCTCCGCATGCATGTCGACGGCGATCACCCGGGTGCGCGCGGTCAGTTCCGTCAGGGCCTTTTCAGACGTCTTGAAAGGACAGGCGGCCGGAGTCCCCATGAAAACGCGTCCCTGTAGGTTGAGGACGCCGATGGCCCCCTTGGGAGTTTCATAGACCGCCCATCCGCGGCCGGGCTGCTCCTCGGGGTAATTGGCGGGCCTCAGGAGCCTAAGATCCTTCTGGATCGCCGGGATGATCTCACGCTTGTTCCAGATATGGTCTCCGTTCGTGAGGCAGTCCATGCCGTAGGAGAACAGTTTTTCAGCCAGATCTGGCGTCAGGCCGTTCCCGCCGGCGACGTTTTCGGCATTGCCGATCACGAAATCGATCCCCTCGCGGCGGCGCAGTTCCGGAAGGCGCTTGGCGATCACCTCGCGGCCGGGTTTCCCGACGATGTCCCCCAAAGCCAAAATTCCGATCGATGTACCCACAGGAAGATTGTAGCGGTTTCACGAAGAACCTGTTCTCGTCCTTCGTGGATCGTCGTTCGTTATTCGTTCACGCTGTCCCGAGCGACGAACGACGGATGGAACCTTCCCTTGTAAGACAGGGAGCGCTTTAGGCGGGAGGGGCGGATTCCTGCGGCGCGTCCGCGGCGGGGTTTTTTGCCAAGTGGTCGGCAATCTGGCGGGCGAGCTCCTGGGGATCCCACCGGTTTTCGCAGGTTTTCTTCAAGAATTCAATCTGGCGCTCCGGGTCGGTGAGTTCCACGAGCGCCTGGGCATGCCCGCTTGTGATGGTCCCCAGGATCACCGCCTGCTGCACCACTTCGGGAAGCGCCAGGAGCCGTTCGCGCACTCCCACCCAGACCGGATCCAGGCCCAGGCTGGCCGTGAGGTCCCTCTCAGGAAGCGCCTCGAACTCCCGCGACAACCGCGAGAAGGCGCGGGCCTCCTCGATCTGGCTTAAGGAGGCGCGCTGCACATTGTCCAGGAGGCCCACCTCCAACATCTCCTTGTCCGAAAGGCTTCTCACGAGCGCCGGGACCCACGCCCGGCCGAGGCGCTTGGCCGCCAACACCCTCCTCTGTCCCGAGATGAGCTCGTACTTGTCTCCACGCGGGCGGACCTGGATCGGGACTATGATGCCGTACGCCTCGATAGAACGCGCCAGCCCCTCGACCGATTCAGGATCGGGCACCACCCGGATCCGGAAGGGATTGTCCAAGATCTGGTCGACGGGAACCCGGATGACCTCGGCCAGGACGCGCGGCGCGTTTGTCAGATGCCGGTATAGAAGGACGGCGGCATATCCCCACGCCGCCAGATACAAAAGGAGGGCGACGCGATCAAAGCTGGTGCGCCACGACGAGGCCAGAAGCCCCAGGAGGCCCGCGCCGATCCAGACTCCCACGAGCGAAACCTTCAGGCGTCCAGGATGGCGAGGCCACAGTTCCACGGTGTCCCCCGGTCAATTCCCGTATCCGCCGTAGCTGCCGTAGCGGCGCCGGGCGTATCCATACCCGCGCGCATAGTAGTAATACGAAGCGTTCGCAGTTTCTCGGGCCTTGTTGAGGATGCACCCGACGATCCGCCCCGCGGCGTTTTCGATCATCTTCTTGGCCTGCGTGGCCTGCTCCTTCGTGGTGGCGCCCGCCTCCACGAGGAACAACACCCCGTCGACCCAGGGCGCGAGAATCAGGGCATCCGCCGCGCCGATCAAGGGGGGGACGTCAATCAGGACCACATCGGCCGCCTCCCGGATCTCGTCCAAGAACCGGAGCGACCGTTCACTGCGCAGAAGCCCCGCAGGGTTTTCGGGAATCGTACCGCTCGGGATGACATAGAGTCCTTCTCCCTTCCAGGCAGGCGGCACACCCATGACATGCCCTAGAACGCTCTCGGGAGCCGGGGCGGCCTGTCCTTCCCCGATCCGGCGAGCCTCCTCGGCAGCTTCGAGGCTCCCGTCAAGAAGCGACGAAAGGCCCGGATGGATCGGCACGTCGAAAAAGTCATGGAGCTTGGGCTTTCGCATATCGCCGTCGACGAGGGTCACGGCGTAGCCGTTCCGGGCGAAGGCGACGCCCAGGTTCGAAACGGTCGTCGATTTCCCCTCCTCCTCGTTGAAGGAGACCACCATGAACACCTTGGCGCCCGTCTCTTCATATTGTGAAGGGAAGAAGGTCGCCAGGCGGCTGAAATCCTCCATCAGGCTTGTGCGCAAGGGCTGGTGCACCAAAAGCCGAGAGGCCCGCTCGTCCACGAAAGGGATGACGCCCAGAACCGGAAGGTTCAGGTAGCGGCTGATGTGATAGTCGGTGCGGATCGTGGTATCCATAAGATCGGTGAGGTAGGCGATCGCCACCGAGGCCACAAGCGACATAAGGATCACGAGGGGAATCGATTGGGTGCTGCGCTTTTGAATGGGCACGGCGCTGGCGGGCGGGGATTCTTCATAGACGAAGACGTTCCCCTGGATGCGGCGGCGTTCCAGCTCCAGATCCGCCCTCTTCTGGGCAATGGTGGCCAGCCTCTCCTTGGTGGCCGAAAACTGACGCGACAGGCTTAGGTACTCGATCTCCTTGTCGGAAATCGCCCCCAGTCGCTTTCGGAGCGTCTCCGCCTGTTCCAACGTGCGCTTTTTCTTGTCGAGAAGGGCCAGACGCGCCGCCTGCCGCGAAACGAGCTTGTCATAGACGGTGAAGCGCCTCCGCAAGGCGCGTTCGACATTGTCCTCGGCCAGAGCGGCTGTCAACATCTCCTCGAGCCCCGCGATCCCGCGATCGGCCGCATGGACGTCCGGATGATCCTCCGTGAAATTCGCCAGGAGCGATCTCCGGGCGAGCTTGGCCGCCGCGAGCTCGTTTTCCACGCGCGAGACCCGGTCGGCTCCCGGAGCGCCCACCCCCTGCCCCATGACGCGCTCCTTCAGGGTCTGCAAAAGGTCCGCCGGCGGCAGGTCCTTTCCCCCGACGATGTCGCGCAAAAGATCCTGACGGGGAACATACGTCTCCTTCTCGGAGATCACCTTTTCGCATGCCTGTATGAAATCAGAGATCTCGGCATGAACCTGTTTGATCTCGGTGTCGATCTCCCCGACCGCCAGATCGATCTCCCCCTCGGCCGCTTCCGCTTCCGCCAAGCGCTTCAAGTCCAGCCGGATCTGTTCGGAGAGGTCGTAGATGCGATGTTCCTGGCGGAACGCCTTGAGGCTTTTTTCAATATTCGGAAGCTCCTCCTCGTTGATTTTCTTCACCTGATCATTCAGGAACTCGATCGCCAGCGTGGCCCCCTCCTTCACCTGTGCGTCGTCGTACTCCTTAAAGGCCTTGATGACAGCATTGACAATCTCGACAGCGAGGTTGGGGTCCGTATAGACGGCCCGGATCGAGACGATCTCGGTCTCCGCCTCCTTGTCGAGCATAAGAGATTCTTTGATCTCGCTGGCCGTAACGCGGTTTTTGAGGAGTGCCGCCGCCGCATCGCAAACCGGGCCGCTCCGGGCAACCGCCATCTGTGTCCGATAGGAGACCGCCTTGGGAGAATAGGTGAGCCCCCCCATGATCGACACCACCGGATCAGCGCGCCGCAGGAGGATCTTTCCGGAGGCGCGGTAGGTCTGAACCTCGCAGGTGAGATAAAAACAGAAGATCGTCAGGGAGATAAGCAGGGTCCCGACGATCCAGAAACGCCTCCTGAAAAGGATCTTGAGAT